>DATKAS010000090.1:0-34929 GCA_035497855.1 Acidimicrobiales bacterium | reverse complement strand
GCGGCGATCGACACCACCAGCTACTCGTCGCTCGACAGCCAAGCCGCGCTCGAGCCGGCCGCGGAGCGGCTGAGCGACACCATCGCAGCGGTGGCGGCTGCGAACCCCGGCGCGCCGATCGACGTCATCGGGCACTCCCAGGGCGGGGTCGTCGCGCTCCGCGGGCTGCAGATCGCCGCGGAGCGAGGCGAGCTTCCCGCGGGCACCCATCTCGTCACCATCGCTTCGCCGCACGCTGGCGACACGATCGCGACAGGTGCCGACCTGCTGTCACGCGACCCGTTGCACGAGCTCGCGCTCGACCAGGCGGAGCGGAGCATCGACCAGTTCGCTGACGGCGTGCACGACGACGGCTCGGCGCGTGATCTCTCGTCGGCGTCCGGGTTCATGGCCACCTATCACGCGGCGGGCGTGCCCGACGGCGTCGCCGCGGTCTCGATCGGGGGACGCTGGGATCCCGTCGTCCCCGCGCGCGACACCCGTCTCGCGGGCGCCGCGAACATCACGGTCGACTTCGGGGGACTCTCGGCGCACGGTCGCTTGCCGGCGGCTCCGATCGTCACGACGCAGGTCGCGTTGGCCATCCGAGGAGCTCCGCCGACGTGCGAGGGGCTCGTCGACGCGGTCACCGACCACGTCGCGAGCGATGTCGTGGCCACGACCGAGGACTTCGTCGCGCTCGCACTTTGACCGCCCCCGCTACACTGGCCCGGCTCCGAGCGCCCTCGGGGCGCCCACTTCACCATCACCCGTGCCCACCCGCGGTCGCCTTCGGGCGAAGGGTGCGGGCTTCGTCGAACCGCCGGGAGGAGATCACGATGAGCACGACGGCGCCCGTCGTCACCATGAAGCAGCTGCTCGAGGCCGGTGTCCACTTCGGACATCAGACCCGGCGCTGGAACCCCAAGATGCAGCGCTTCATCTTCGGAGAGCGCAATGGCATCTACATCATCGATCTGCAGCAGACGCTGACGCGGATCGAGACCGCCTACTCCTTCGTCCGCGATCTCGTCGCCGATGGCGGCTCGATCCTGTTCATCGGCACGAAGAAGCAGGCGCAGGATCCGATCCAGTCGTACGCGGAGCGCTGCGGCATGCCCTACGTCAACGAGCGCTGGCTCGGCGGCATGCTCACCAACTTCGAGACGATCGCGAAGCGGGTCGAGAAGATGCAGGAGTACGAGCGCATGCGCGCGACCGGCGAGTTCGACGCGATGCCGAAGAAGGAGGCGTTGATCCTGGGTCGTGAGCTCGAGAAGCTCCAGCGGAACCTGGGCGGCCTTCGCCGGATGACCAAGCTGCCCGAGGCGGTGTTCATCCTCGACACGAAGAAGGAGCACATCGCCGTCACCGAGGCGAACAAGCTCCGCGTCCCGATCGTCGCGGTGGTCGACACCAACTGCGATCCCGACGTCATCCAATACGTGATCCCCGGCAACGACGACGCGATCCGGTCGGGCACCCTGATGTGCCGCATCATCGCCGACGCGGTCGACGAAGGTCGGTTCATCGCGGCGCGCCGCAACCCGCGCGTCGCGGCAGTGGCGAGCGGCCCAGCGGTGCGCGATGCGGCCGACGAGGAGCGCATCGCCGCCGAGCAGGCGGACGCGCGCAAGCAGGCCGCTGCTGCCGCAGCGGAGCGCGAGGCGCGCGTGCTCGCGGCACGCCAGCGCGCGCTCGCCGCAGAAGAAGGCGGTGAGACGCGCACATCCGACGCGGCCCCCGAGGTCGAACCGACCCCGCAAGCAACCCCCGAAGCAACCCCCGAAGCAACGGAGGAGTGAAAGACCCCCCTGGCTGAGTTCACCGCCAAGGACGTGCAAGAGGTCCGTCAGGCGACGGGTGCCGGCATGCTCGACTGCAAGAAGGCGCTCGAGGAGACCAACGGCGACAAGGAGGCTGCCAAGCAGCTCCTGCGCGAGAAGGGCCTTGCCGCGTCCGCGAAGCGCTCCGATCGCGAGAACACGCAGGGCGCGGTCGCCCTGGTGAGCACCGACGACGCGGCGGCGATGGTCGAGCTGAAGTGCGAGACCGACTTCGTCGCGAAGTCCGAACAGTTCAACGCAGTCGCGAAGGAGCTCGCGCAGGCGGTGCTTGCCGGCGGCGTCGACGCGGCCAGCCAGAGGTCGGGTGACCTCGACGAGCTGAAGATCACCCTCAAGGAGAACATCGAGCTCGGTCGGGTCGTGCAGTTCGTGAAGGGCGCGGGCAACGTGCTCGACACGTACTTGCACGTCCAGAGCGAGCGCGGGGTGAATGGTGTGCTCGTCGAGACAACGGGTACGTCGCAGGAGGTGGCTCACGACATCGCGGTGCACATCGCGTTCGCGCGACCGAAGTACTTGACGCGCGACGAGGTGCCTGCCGCGGACGTGGAGGCCGAGCGCGCCACGCTCGAGGCGATCACTCGCAACGAGGGCAAGCCCGAGCAGGCCATCCCGAAGATCGTCGAGGGTCGTCTCAACGGCTACTTCAAGGACATCGTGCTGCTCGATCAGCCGTTCGCGAAGGACGACAAGAAGTCGGTCAGCGAGATCCTCGGCGGCGGTTCGATCGTCCGGTTCGCGCAGATCGAGATCGGTGCCTGAAGCCGCGCCCCGCTGGAAGCGGGTGGTGCTCAAGCTCTCCGGCGAGGCGTTCGCCGAGGCGAGCGGCTACGGCATCGACGGCAACGTCGTCGAGCAGGTCGCGAGCGAGATCGCCGATGTCCGCAACAACCTCGGTGTCGACATCGCTGTCGTCGTGGGTGGCGGCAACATCTGGCGAGGGATGCGTGGCGCGGGAAGCGGCATGGACCGGGCCCAGTCCGACTACATGGGCATGCTCGCCACGCTCATCAACTCGCTCGCGCTGCAGGACGCGCTCGAGCGGCTCGAGCAGCCGACGCGCGTGCAGACCGCGATCGAGATGGCGAAGGTCGCCGAGCCGTACATCCGCCGGCGAGCGATCCGCCATCTGGAGAAGGGCAGGGTCGTGATCTTCGCCGGGGGCACTGGCAACCCGTACTTCACGACGGACACGACGGCCGCGCTGCGCGCTGCCGAGATCGAGGCCGAGGCGATCCTGAAGGGCACGCACTCCGGTGTCGACGGTGTGTACACCGCCGACCCCAAGCTCGATCCGGACGCGACGCGCTTCGATCACGTGTCCTACATCGAGGTGTTGAACCGCGGCCTCAAGGTGATGGACTCGACCGCGATCACGTTCTGCATGGACAACAAGCTGCCGATCGTCGTGTTCGATCTGATGGAGCCCGGCAACATCCGGGCGGTGCTCGAGGGCGAGCGCATCGGTACCCTGGTGTCCTCCTGACGCTGCTCCCAGCACGCAGCGTCCACCCCGAGCGGGTGTGACGGCGTAGGGTCGTGGGCCATGATCGACGAGACGCTGCTCGACACGATGGACAAGATGGCGAAGGCCGTCGAGCACGCTCGCAGCCAGTTCTCGACCGTTCGCACGGGCCGAGCGTCCCCGGCTCTGGTCGAGAAGCTGATGGTGTCGTACTACGGATCGGACGTCCCGTTGCAGCAGCTCGCAGGCTTCAGCGTGCCCGAGGCGCGCCTCCTGGTGGTGCAGCCGTACGACAAGGGCAAGGACGTGATGGCGGCGATCGAGAAGGCGATCCGCAACTCCGACCTCGGCATCAACCCGAGCAGTGACGGCGTGGTGATCAGGCTCGCGTTCCCACCACTCACCGAGGAGCGCCGTCGCGACTACGTGAAGGTCGTGAAGCACATGGCGGAGGAAGGCCGGGTCGCGGTGCGCAACATCCGTCGTGACGCGCGCAAGCACCTCGAAACCGCGGAGAAGCAAGGCGAGATCTCGGCCGACGAGCTCGAGCGCGCGGAGAAGGAGCTCGAGAAGTACACGCACGAGCACGTCGAGGAGATCGACAAGGCGCTCGCGCACAAAGAGCACGAGCTGCTCGAGGTCTGAGGAGGACGCGAGATGGCAGACGACAGCGGGTTCAAGCCGCCGGACGAGGGCGACGAGGAGGCCGAGGGCATCCGCGTCGTCGGGCCCTCCGATCCGCCCCTGCGCTTCCCGAGCGGATCATCCGACGACACGACCTCCCTCCCGCATTGGACGGAGCCGGCGACCGGCGAGATGCCGCGGCTTCTGTTCGAGGAGGAACCGGCGGCGCCCGACGAGGAGCTCGAAGCATGGTCGTCGTTCGCAGCGACCCCGCGCTGGCGTAGCTCCGCTGACGATTGGGACGACGAGACCGACATCGCCGAGTTCGGCGACTCCGAGACGCGCGTCGGCGCTCTCGACCAAGGCAGCGAGCAACCGTCGAGCGTGTTCGTGTTCGACGACACGACCGAGCCGCCGACCGACCCCGCGCCCGCCGTCACGCCGATCCGCACCGGCAGCCGCAGCGCGCCCGCCGCGACACCTGCCGCCGCAGCGGGCGCGACACGGGCGACGACATCGCGCAAGCAACCCGCGCCGCCCGGACGCCCGAGCGCTCCCGGCGGGGGGACGGGCGGTCCAGCTGCGGATCGAGACCTCCCGGTCGCCGTCGGGGTCGGTGTCGCGCTCGCTGTCGTCGCGCTCGTGCTGTTCTCGATCGGCCCCGGCGCGGCGATGGGGCTCGTCACGCTCGTCATCGCGGCAGCAGCGGCCGAGTTCTACGCGGCCATGCAGAAGGTCGCGTACCGCCCAGCCACCCTGCTCGGCATCGTCGCGTGCGCGGGCCTCCCGCTCGCGGTCTATTGGCGGGGCGAGGGCGCGATCCCGCTCGTGCTCGCGCTGAGCGTCGTGTTCGGCCTTCTCTGGTTCCTCTTCGCCGCGGAGGACGTGCGTCCCGTGCCCAACCTCGCGGTCACGCTGCTCGGTGTGGTCTACGTCGGACTGCTGGGTTCGTTCGCGGCGCTCATCCTGAAGTTCCCGAACGGCGTCGGCATGTTGCTCGGCGCGATCATCGCGACAGTCGCGTACGACATCGGCGGCCTCTTCGTGGGATCGAGTGCCGGCCGATCACACCTCGCGCCGACGGTGAGCCCGAACAAGACCTATGAGGGGCTCGCGGGCGGCATGCTCATGGCGATCCTGGCTGCGGTGGTGATCTGCGGGCGGTTCGTGCCGTGGGACCACCTGAGCGACTCGATCAAGCTCGGCATCGTCGTCGCGATCGCGGCACCGCTCGGCGATCTCTCCGAGTCGATGATCAAGCGCGACCTCGGGATCAAAGACATGGGAACGATCCTCCCCGGCCACGGGGGCATCCTCGACCGGTTCGACGCACTCCTGTTCGCGCTGCCGGCCGTCTACTACCTCGCCCGCGTCGCCAACATCTACTGAACCAGCGGGGCGTAGCCTGACCTGGTGACCACGCGTGTCGCCGTCGCCGGGTCGACGGGCTCGATCGGGGCGCAGACCCTTGATGTCGTGGCCGCGGAGCCCGATCGGTTCGAGGTGGTCTCGCTCGGTGCCTCGTCGTCCGTCGATCGGCTGATCGAACAGGCGCGCGCGGTTCGGCCGAAGGTCGTGGCCATCGCGGACTCCGCGCACGAGGGGGCGCTTCGCTCCGCGCTCCCGGAGTGCGACGTGCGGTCGGGACCGGAGGCGCTGGCGTCACTCGCCGAGGATGCCGATGTCGTGGTGAACGGCGTCGTCGGATTCGCGGGCCTGCCGGTCACGCTCGCGACCCTGCAACGAGGCAAGCGCCTCGCGCTCGCGAACAAGGAGTCGCTCATCGCGGCGGGACCGGTCGTGCAGGTCGCCCGCACGACCCCAGGCGCCGAGCTCGTGCCGGTCGACTCCGAGCACTGCGCGGTGCACCAGTGCCTGAGGGCCAGCGCGACGAACGGCAGCGCTGACCTCGCCCGCATCGTGCTGACCGCGAGCGGCGGGCCCTTCCGCGGCCGCACCCGCGCCGACCTCGAGCAGGTGACCATCGACGACGCGCTCGCCCATCCGACGTGGAGCATGGGACCGAAGATCACCGTGGACTCGTCGACGCTGATGAACAAGGGGCTCGAGGTCATCGAGGCCCACGAGCTCTTCGGCGTCGGTTACGACCAGATCGACGTGGTCGTGCATCCGCAGTCGATCGTGCACTCGATGGTCGAGTTCACCGACGGCGCGACGATCGCCCAGCTGTCGATGCCCGACATGCGGCTCCCGATCGGCTACGCGCTGGCCTACCCGGACCGCGTCGGCATCCCTTTCGGGCGGATGGATTGGGCCGCGACCGCCCGGCTCGACTTCGAGGCGCCCGACCTCGAGACGTTCGTGTGCCTGCGCCTCGCGTACGACGCCGGCCGCGCGGGGGAGACCGCCCCGGCCTGGTTGAACGCGGCGAACGAGGTGGCCGTGGCGTCGTTCCTCGACGGTCGGATCCCCTGGATCGCGATCGCCGACGTCCTCTCCGAGGTGCTTTCCCGGCATGATGGGAACTCGGCCGATTCCGTTGACGCTGTCATCGCAGCCGACCGCACGGCGCGGGCCGTGGCGGACCGGGTGATCGAGCAGCGGCGGGCGGCCTGACAGGAGAGACTGGAGCGATGACCGACATCCAAGAGCCGGGCGCCGACACCACGGGGGCAACGCAACCCGGGTCGCGCGTGGGCTTGGTCCTGCTCATCGCCGGCATCGTGCTGCTCGGCGTGCTCGGGTCGGTGTCGGCGGTCGTCGTGGTGATCGCCCTGCTCGTCATGATCTTCATGCACGAGCTCGGCCACTACCTCACGGCGAAGTCGGCGGGCATGAAGGTCACCGAGTTCTTCCTCGGGTTCGGTCCCCGCATCTGGTCGTTCCGCAAGGGCGAGACGGAGTACGGCCTCAAGGCCATCCCCGCCGGCGCCTACGTCCGCATCATCGGGATGCACAACCTCGACCCGGTCGCGCCCGAAGACGAGCCGCGGGCGTACAAGAACAAGCCGTACTGGCGGAAGATGAGCGTCGCGTCGGCGGGCTCGATGATGCACTTCCTGATGGCCTTCTTCCTCCTGTTCGCGTTGTTCGCGTTCTACGGCCAGCAGAGGGACAGCGTCTGGACGGTCGGGTCGCTCTCCCGGCTCGGCGACACCCAGACCAGCCCTGCCATCGCGGCCGGCATCGAGGTCGGGGACAAGATCGTCGCCATCGACGGCATCCCCGTCTCGAGCTTCGACCAGGCGGTGCGCATCATCCAGGCCCGGCCCGGTGCCACCGTCGTGATCGAGCTCGAGCGCAACGGTCAGACGATCACCACGACGGCCACGCTCAACGACCACAACCCCGACGGCAAGTCGGTCGGGTTCCTCGGCGTCGGCTCGCACCATCCGTACGTGAGCCAGTCGATCCCGTCCGCGGCGCAGGATGCCGCGACCTCGTTCAAGGACCTCACGTGGGAGTCGGTGAAGGCGCTCGGTTCGTTCTTCTCGCCGAGCGGCTTGTCGGGCTACGTCGACACGCTGCTCGGGAAGCCGCAGTCCGGCAGTGACTCGGCCTCCTCCAGTGGCGGCGACACGCAGGGCGACCGGCCGCTCTCACCGGTCGGTGCGGTGCGCATCGCATCGCAGGCCGCGCAGGCGGGCGTGCCCGAGCTGCTCCGGTTCCTGATCGCCATCAACATCTTCGTCGGCATCTTCAACCTGATCCCGCTGCTGCCACTCGACGGCGGCCACATCGCGATCGGCACCTACGAGAAGATCCGCTCGCGCAAGGGCAGGCGCTATCAGGTCGACGTCGCCAAGCTGATGCCGCTCACCTACGCCGTCGTGCTGATCATGGGCCTGGTGTTCGTGTCGTCGCTCTGGCTCGATCTGTCCGATCCGCTCCGCAACCCGTTCGGGCAGTGAGCGAGCGGTACCCCCGGCGCAGCACTCGCCAGATCCACGTCGGCACGGTCGCCGTCGGCGGTGATGCGCCGATCAGCGTCCAGTCGATGACCACGACGAAGACGGCAGACGTCGACGGCACCCTCGCCCAGATCTACGCGCTCGCCGGCGCCGGCTGCGACATCGTTCGTTGCACGTGCAACGAGGCCGAGGCCGCGGAAGGTCTCGCCCGCATCGTGCCTCGGTCGCCGCTGCCGGTCGTCGCGGACATCCACTTCCAGCACAAGCTCGCGCTCGCGGCGCTCGATGCGGGCGTGCACCAGCTGCGGCTGAACCCCGGCAACATCCGCAAGCCCGAGCACATCAAGCTCGTTGCGTCAGAGGCGCGCGACCGCGGCATCTCGTGCCGGATCGGTGTCAACGCGGGCTCGCTCGATCCCGAGCTCTACGAGCAGTTCGGCGGGCCGACCGCGGAGGCGATGGTCGAGTCGGCCAAGAAGGAGATCGCCTACTTCGAAGACGTGGGCTACGACCTCATCGAGATCTCGGTGAAGTCGTCGAATGTCGCGGTGATGATCGACGCGTACCGCCAGCTCGCTGACGTCACCGACCACCCGCTGCACCTCGGCGTCACCGAGGCGGGTCCGATCCCGCAAGGCATCGTGAAGGCCACTGCTGGGATCGCGACTCTGCTGGCCGAGGGAATCGGCGACACGATCCGCTACTCCCTCACCGCCGATCCAGTGGAGGAGGCGAAGGCCGGGCGGGTGCTCCTCGAGTCGATGGGGCTCCGGGAGCGCCGTGGCCTCGACTTGATCGCCTGCCCGTCGTGCGGCCGCGCGGAGATCGACGTGATCGCGGTGGCCGAGAGCGCGCAGCGCGCGCTCGACGGCATGAACCTTCCCATCCAGGTCGCGGTGATGGGCTGCGTCGTGAACGGCCCTGGCGAGGCGCGCTCCGCCGACATTGGCATCGCCGCCGGACGCCAGCGCGGCCACCTCTTCATCAAAGGCGAGGTCGTGCGCGTCGTCCCCGAGTCAGCGATGGTCGACGAGCTCGTCCGCCTCGCCGAGGTGTACGTGAAGGAGGGCCCCGACGCCGCGCTCGCGCAGGCCGACCCCGACGCAGCGGCTGAGGCCGAGGCCGACCGCGCCGCACTGCTCGACGACCGCGGTGCCGACGCGAACCAGAGCGAGGAGCGCGTCGAGCTGATCCGCAAGCGCATCTCCTGAAAGCCGGTCGGGGTGGACAACTACCCTGACCAGATGGCCAAGGGCAGCGTGCTCACCTCGCAAGCCGAGGACTTCCCTCGTTGGTACCAGGACGTCGTCGCGAAGGCCGAGCTCGCGGACAACGGCCCGGTGCGAGGCACCATGGTCATCCGGCCGTACGGCTTCGGGCTGTGGGAGCGCATGCAGGCTGAGATGGACGGCCGCATCAAGGCCGCAGGAGCGGCGAACGCGTACTTCCCGCTGTTCATCCCGGAGAGCTACCTGAAGCGCGAGGCCGACCACGTCGAGGGCTTCGCGCCCGAGCTCGCGGTCGTCACGCATGCCGGGGGAGAGGAGCTCGGCGAGCCCATCGTCGTGCGGCCGACGAGCGAGACGATCATCAACACCTACTTCTCGAAGTGGGTGCAGAGCTACCGCGACCTGCCGCTGCTCCTGAACCAGTGGGCCAACGTCGTGCGGTGGGAGCTGCGGCCCCGCATGTTCCTGCGCACGACCGAGTTCCTCTGGCAAGAAGGTCACACGTGCCACGCGACGCAGGAGGATGCGGCTGCGTACGCGGCGAAGATCCTCCACGAGGTCTACGCGGACTTCATGGTCAACGTGCTCGCGATCCCCGTCCTGCCGGGCAGGAAGACCCCGCGCGAGCGGTTCCCGGGCGCCATCAACACGCTCACGGTCGAAGCGATGATGGGCGACGGCAAGGCGCTGCAGATGGGCACGAGCCACGAGCTCGGACAGAACTTCTCGAAGGTGTTCGAGACGCAGTACTCGTCCGAGTCGGGGTCGCTCGAGTACGTGTGGCAGACCTCGTGGGGCTCGTCGACGCGCATGCTCGGCGGCCTGATCATGTGCCACGGCGACGACGCCGGTCTCCGCGTCCCGCCTCGGCTCGCGCCCGTCCAGGTCGTCGTGCTGCTCGTCCGCGGCGAAGACGGTGCCGGCGAGGCCGCCGAGCGTCTCGCCCGCGAGCTCAAGGGCGTCGACGTGCGCACCGAGATCGACATCCGCACCGACCTCTCGTTCGGTCGACGGGTCGTCGACTGGGAGCTGAAGGGCGTGCCGGTGCGCATCGAGGTCGGGCCCCGCGACCTCGCCACCGGCGTGGTCACCCTCGCCCGGCGCGATTCCGGGGCCAAGGACACGGTGCCGGTCGCCGAGGCGGCGCCCCGGGTGCTCTCGCTGCTCGAACACGTCCAGGGGGAGCTCCTCGCCGAGGCCACGAGCCGGCTCGAGACCCGCACCGCGGACGTGAAGACCGTGGACGAGGCGGTCGAGGCAGCGGCGACCGGGTTCGCCAGGCTGCCATGGGCCGACCTCGGGCCCGCGGGCGAGGAACGGATGCGCGCCGACGGCGTGACCGTGCGCTGCCTGCGTCACGAGGACGGATCGCTGCCGCTCACGGGCGACGAACCCGGGGTTTTGGCCACCGTAGGCCGGGCCTACTGACCCTCCCGCCGGTATACTTCCGAGGTTCTTTTCAGTCCGATCGAGGTCGACTGAAGGCGTGGGCGCTGCCCACGCCTTCTGTTTCGTTGGCACTCGGTTGCCGGGAGCGTGGAGGAGGCGAGCAGGTGGCGACGACGACAGACAAGCTGCACGACATCGTGGCGACGCCGCTCGCCGACCTCGGCATCGAGGTGTCCGACATCGAGCTCGCGGGTGGGCTCCTGCGAGTCACCGTCGAGCGGGCCGACGGCACGTCGATCGACATCGATGCGATCGCCGAGGCCACCCGCATCGTGTCGCGCGAGCTCGACATCCACGATCCGATCCCGAGCCGCTACACGCTCGAAGTCTCCAGCCCCGGGCTGGAGCGCCCCTTGCGCACGCCGGCGCACTTCCTGCGGGCAGTGGGCCAGCAGGTCTCGGTGCGCACCATGCCCGGGGTCGAAGGTGAGCGCCGCGTGGCCGGCGTGCTCACATCCGCCGACGACGAGCGCATCGTCGTCACGTCCGCGAGCAACGAAGGCCCGGTCGTTCGCTCACTCGCATATGACGAGATCGAGCGCGCCCGCACAGTCTTCGAATGGGGGCCGAGATCGAAGGGTCCGGCACCAAAGGGTCCGGCGCCGAAGGGTTCGGCGAAGTCAAAGGAGGCTGCGCGGTGAGCACCGGCAACCCCGACATGATGGAGGCCCTGCGCCTCCTCGCGGCAGAGAAGGGCATCTCCGTCGAGGTGCTGCTGCAGGCGCTGGCCGACGCGCTCGCGTCGGCGTACAAGCGCATGCCCGGCGCGGCCGACGAGGCCGAGGTCGAGATCGACGCGTTCACCGGCGACATCCGGGTGATGGCGTACGACATCGACGAGGAAGGCAACTGGGTCAACCCGCGCGACGACACCCCCGACGACTTCGGGCGCATCGCCGCGCAGACGGCCAAGCAGGTGATGGGCCAGCGCATCCGCGAAGCCGAGCGCGAGCGGAAGTACGAGGAGTACGCGGGCCGCGAGGGCGACATCGTCACCGGCATCATCCAGCAGAGCGACCAGCGGTACACGCTGCTCGACCTCGGCAAGGTCGAGGCCCTGCTGCCGCAGGCCGAGCAGGTGCCCTACGAGCGTCCCGAGCCGGGCACGCGCCTGAAGGCGTACATCGTCGAGGTGCGGCGCACCTCGAAGGGCCCCCAGATCGTCGTGAGCCGCACGCACCCCGGCCTCATCAAGCGGCTCTTCGAGCTCGAGGTGCCCGAGATCGCGGACGGCGTCGTCGAGATAAAGGCGTGCGCCCGTGAGCCAGGCCACCGCACGAAGATCGCTGTCTGGTCGAACGACCACAACGTCGACCCCGTCGGCGCGTGCGTCGGCGCGCGTGGCGCGCGTGTCCGCATGGTCGTGAACGAGCTGCGCGGCGAGAAGATCGACATCGTCCCGTTCTCCGACGACCCGGCGGACTTCGTCGCGAAGGCGCTGTCTCCCGCGAAGGTCAAGGAGGTCCGCATCCACGAGGACGCGGGCAACGCTGAGGTGATCGTCCCCGATTACCAGCTGTCGCTGGCGATCGGGAAGGAAGGTCAGAACGCGCGCCTCGCGGCTCGGCTCACCGGATGGCGGGTCGACATCAAGAGCGAGACCCAGCTCGCCGACGAGGAGCGCTACGCCGGTGAGGAGTGGGCGCAGGGCCAGTGGGTCGAGAACCCCGAGACCGGCGAGATGGAGTGGCACGACGCCGAGGGCGGCGAAGCGGTGTCCGCAGGCGACTGGCAGAACACCACGGCGACCGACGAGACGCTGACGACGATCGTCGAGACGGGCACCGACGAGATCGGCGCGGGAGAGATCCTGGCCGAGGAAGCCGTCGAGGCGTCTGCTCCCGAGGCGGCGGCTGACGAGGGCTGACAGCGGGCCGATCCGCACGTGCGTCGGCTGCCGGCGGCGCCGCTCGCCGGCCTCGCTCGTGCGGATCGTGGCCGACGGTGTCGGTGGGGTTGCCGTCGGTCGCACGCTGGCCGGCCGCGGAGCGTGGTTGTGCGCTGACCGGCCCGCGTGCATCGACCTCGCGGCCCGCAAGGACAGCCTGGGTCGAGCCTTGCGCACCCGTCTCGACCCGGCTGCCTACGCTCATCTCCGGGTCATGATCGAGCGATGGGCGGAAATCGGCCCGGACATGCGAGAATGATCCACCGCGTTCGACAGCCGGATCGGCTGGCGCGCACGAGAACCGATCCACAGCACCAAATTTCGAAAGGCTGATTGCACCCTTGCCCGCAAAGATCCGCCTCCACGAGCTGGCCAAAGAGCTCGGGATGACCAACAAGGAGACGCTCGATCTGGCTGTCGCGCTCGGCATCGGCGTGAAGAGCCACTCGTCGAGCATCGAAGAGGCACAGGCGGATCGTGTGCGGCGGCGGGCCGAGCGTGACGGACTGATCCGACCCGAGCAACCGGTCGAGGAGAAGCCCGCAAAGCCGGTGAAGGCCACTGCGAAAGCGACGAAGAAGGCCGCGGCGCCGAGGGTCGAGGAGCCTGCCGCGGCCGCCGTCGCCGTCGCGGAGCCGGAGCCTGCTCTCGCAGAGCCGGTCGTGGCACCGCCACCCGCGCCCGAGCCTCCCGCGCCGGAGATCACCAGGCCGGAGATCACCAGGCCGGAGACCACCAGGCCGGAGACCACCAGGCCGGAGATCACCGCGCCCGAGATCGTCGTGCCCGCAGCGGCCGCGCCGGTCGAGGTGCCCGCAGCCGAGCACCGGGTGGTGCGGAGCCGTCCGCTCGAGCCCGACGTGCACCAGCCCGCAGCCCCGGCCGCGCGGCAGAGCGCGCCCTCAGTCGGTGATCGCGTGCCGCAGCGCCCCGCGGCAGCGCCCGCCGCACCCGCGCCTGCGCCTGCTGCGCCGGCGGCCCCCGCGCCCGCAGCGCCCGCAGCGCCCGCGTCACGGCCTGCGGCACCGACGCTCGGTCAGACCGCGCCCGCGCCAACGGCTGCGTCGGCAACAGCACCGACACCGAGCGCGCCGCCGCGCTCGTCGAGCGGCAAGCCGATCCCGCCGCCGCCCGGTCCGCCGCGCTCGTCGAGCGGCAAGCCGATCCCGCCGCCGCCTGGGATGGGCGGCCGCGGCCCCGCACCCGCGCGCACCTCCGGTGGCGTCAGTGCCGGTCGTGGCCCGTATCCCGCGCGTCCAGGCGGACCGCCTCGCGCGGGCGCCGGAGGTCCCGGTGGCGCCGGTGGTCCCGGTGGCGCCGGTCGGCCCGGCTTCAACCGTGGTCCCGGTGGTCCTGGTGGTGGTCCCGGCGGCGGTCCTGGTGGCCCGGGTGGTCCCGGTCAGGGCCGCAGCTCGGGCGCGCGCCGCCAGGCTCGTCCCGCGAAGCGTCGTCGCCGGCGGAACATGGAGGAGCTGCAGCCGCAGTCGTCGCCGACGTACTCGCCCACCGACGCACCGGTCCCCGAGGGGACGATCGTCGTCGAGCGCGGTGCGAGCGCACAGGAGCTCGCTCCGAAGCTGAACCGCACCGCGGCCGACGTCGTGCGGTACCTGCTGCAGCAGGGCGCGATGGTCACCGCGACCATGTCGCTCACCGACGAGCAGATGGAGCTGTTCGCGCTCGAGATCGGCGCGGACCTGCTCCTGATCGAGCCCGGGCAGCAAGAGGAGTTCGAGCTCCAGCAGCTGTTCAACGACGACGATGACGACGATCCCGATGCGCAGCGCCCGCGGCCGCCGGTCATCACGGTCATGGGTCACGTCGACCACGGCAAGACGCTGCTGCTCGATCGCATCCGGTCCGCGAACGTCGTTGCGGGCGAGGCGGGTGGCATCACCCAGCACATCGGCGCCTACCAGACCGAGAAGGACGGGCGCCTGATCACGTTCATCGACACGCCGGGCCACGAGGCGTTCACGAAGATGCGCGCGCGTGGCGCGGAGGTCACCGACATCGTCGTGCTCGTCGTCGCCGCCGACGACGGTGTGATGCCGCAGACCATCGAGGCGCTGAACCACGCCAAGGCGGCCGACGTGCCGATCGTCGTCGCGATCAACAAGGTGGATCGGCCGAACGCGGATCCGCAGCGGGTGATGCAGCAGCTGTCAGAGCAGCAGCTCGTGCCAGAGGCCTGGGGCGGCGACACGATCATGGTCGAGATGTCGGCGCTGCAAGACCTCGGCGTCGACGACCTCCTCGAGCAGCTCGTCCTCGTGGCCGAGATCGAAGAGCTCACCGCGAACCCCGAGGGTCGAGCGAAGGGCGTCGTGCTCGAGGCCAATCTCGACGTCGGCCGCGGTCCCGTTGCCACGGTGCTCGTCGACAAGGGCACGCTGAAGGTCGGTGACCCGATCGTCGCCGGCGCGGCGTGGGGCAGCGTGCGTGCGCTCATCGACGACACGGGCGAGCAGGTCAAGGAGGCGTTGCCCTCGACGCCCGTGCAGGTGCTCGGCTTGTCGACCGTGCCCGGCGCAGGGGACGAGTTCCGCGTCGCTCCCGACCTGAAGACCGCGAAGACGGTTGCCGAGGCACGCGAGCAGCGGCAGCGGTTGAAGAACCAGCGCGGCATGGCTGCAGTCACGCACCGTGGGGTCAAGCTCGAAGACATCTTCGATCAGATCCAGAAGGGCGAGGCCGCCACGCTCAACCTGATCGTCAAGGCCGACGTGCAGGGCTCCCTCGAGGCGCTCACCGAGAGCTTGCGCAAGCTCGAGCGCGACGAGGTGAAGCTCGCGTTCGTGCACCGCGGCGTCGGTGGGATCACCGAGAACGACATCACGCTCGCGTCCGCGACGAACGCGACCATCATCGGGTTCAACGTGCGCCCCGACCGCAAGGCTCGTGAGCTCGCCGATGCGGAAGACGTCGAGATCCGCACCTACGAGATCATCTACCAGGTGCTCGAGGACATCGAGAACGCCATGGTCGGCATGCTCGCCCCCGAGTTCGAAGAGGTGGTCACGGGCGAAGCCGAGGTGCGCGAGATCTTCCGTGTGCCCCGCATCGGCGCGATCGCAGGCTGCTACGTGCTCAACGGCACGATCACCCGCGGCTCGAAGGTTCGCTTCCTCCGAGAAGGCACGATCATCTGGAAGGGCGCGATCCAGTCGTTGCGTCGCTTCAAGGACGACGTGCGCGAGGTGAACGCCGGCTTCGAGTGCGGCATCGGCCTCTCCGACTTCCAGGACCTGAAGCAGGGCGACATCATCGAGACCTACGAGGAGCGCGAGATCCCCCGTACCTGACCTGTGCGAGCCGAGCCGTGCACGTGCTGACGCTCACCGCCGACCTGCACTTGCCGCAGGCGCGGTCCCTGAAGATGAAGCGCACCGTTGTGAAGGGGATCGTGGAGGGTGCGCGCCGCCGGTTCGGAGTCGCGGCGGCCGAGATCGACCACCAGGACCAGTGGCAGCGCGCCGCACTCGGCTTCGCGACCGTGGCGAGCACCGCGCACCACGCGACCGATGTCATCGACGAGGTCGAGCGGTTCGTCTGGTCGCATCCGGAGGTCGAAGTGCTGAACACCGAGAGGAGGTGGCTCGAATGACGAAGCCGAAGCGGGCTCGCTCCCAGGGCACGCGCCAGTACCCCCGCACGCTGCGGGTGAACGAGCTCGTGCGCGAGATCGCGGCGGACGAGATCGAACGGCTCGACGACGAACGGCTCGAGCTGCTCGCGATCACCTCGGTGGAGGTCGACCCCGACCTCCGCCACGCGGTCGTGTGGTTCGACACCCTGATGGGCGAGGCGAACGACGACGAGGCGCTCGAGGCGCTCAACGACGCGCGCGTCGCCATCCAGGCGGCGATCGGCCGGCAGGCGCGCATGAAGCGCACCCCGACGCTCACCTTCCGACCCGACACCGGCATCCGCGCGGGAGAGCGCGTCGACGAGATCCTCCGCGAGCACCCCGCCCCCGTCGAGCAGGACGATGCCTGACGGGTTTGCGGTCGTGGACAAGCAGGCCGGCTGGACATCGCACGACGTCGTGGCTCGGGCCCGCAAGGTGCTGGGTGAGCGGCGGGTCGGTCATGCCGGCACGCTCGACCCGGACGCGACGGGCGTGCTGCTGCTCGGCGTGGGTCGCGCGACGCGGCTCCTGCAGTTCCTGACGGCGCTCGCGAAGACCTACACGGCCGAGGTCGTGCTCGGACGCGAGACGTCGACGCTCGATGCGTCGGGCGAGACCACCGCGATGCACGACATGCACGTCGACCTCGCGCAAGTGCGCGCTGCGGCGGCATCCCTGACCGGGCCCATCATGCAGGTGCCCCCGATGGTGTCCGCGCTGAAGGTCGACGGGCGCCGGCTGCACGAGCTCGCGCGTGAGGGGATCGAGGTGGAGCGAGCGCCGCGACCGGTGACCGTGCATCGGTTCGACGTCGATTCGACCCCCGACCCGCTCGTGTACCGCGTCGAGGTCGAGTGCTCGTCGGGCACCTACGTGCGGTCGCTCGCGGCAGACCTGGGCGCGGCTCTGGGCGGGGGAGCGCACCTGCGCGCGCTGCGCCGCACCAAGGTCGGGTCGTTCAGCGAGGCGGAGGCGACGCTGGTCGACGCGGTCGTGCTCCGCCCGGCGGCCGTTGCGCTGCGCGACTTCGCATCGGTCTCGGTCGACGCTGGCATCGCCGCCGCGGTCGCGCACGGGAAGGTGCTGTCACGTGCGGCGATCGCCGCGCACGGCGACGGGCCGTGGGCGGTGCTCGACGACGCTGGCGCTCTGCTCGCGGTCTACGAGACGACGGCGAAGCCGGACGTCGTGAAGCCGGCCGTGGTGCTCGCTACTCTCCGGTAGATCCGTCGACTGCCTCGCGCAGGAGATCTGCGTGGCCGTTGTGCCGCGCGTACTCCTCGATCATGTGCGTGACGATCCAGCGCAGGCTCGGTGATCGACCGTCGGGCCAGGTGCGGCGCGCGAGCTGACCGAGGTCGCCGTGCACGAGCGCGAGGGCGAGGTCGGCGCGTGAGGCTTCGACCGCTGCCGTCCAGGTCGCGAGCACGTGCTCCGGTGCTTCGGTCGTGGCCGAATGCCACTCCCAATCGGGGTCGGCCTCCCAATCGACTGCGTTCCACGGAGCCGCGCGCTCACGGCCGTGCAACCAGTACGAGAACCAGTGCGCCTCGACGTATGCCATGTGCTTCAGGAGGCCGGCCAGCGTCATCGTCGACGCGGCGGTCGTCGCCGTCAGCCCTCTGGCGTCGAGGCCTTCGCACTTCCACGCGAGCGTGCCCCGCTGGAAGTCGAGGAAGCCGAGGAGCGTCTCGACTTCGCTCCCGTCGAGCGGAGGTTCGACGCGTCCGTGTTCGTCGATCTCGGTCATCAAGGGAATGTAGGACGCGGGCGTTAGGGTCCGATGCGTGGAGGTGATCCGCGACGGCGACCCGTGCCCACGTCCCCCGGAGGGCAGCGTCATCACGATCGGTGCGTACGACGGCGTGCACCTCGGTCATCGCGCGGTGATCGCAGAGGTCAAGCTGCGCGCGGCCGAGCTCGGAGCCCGATCAGCGGTCGTCACGTTCGACCGCCACCCGGCCGCCGTGGTGCGTCCGGAGTCCGCTCCGTTGCTGCTCACCGACCTCGACCAGCGCCTCGCCCGCATCAAGGCGACGGGAGTCGACTACACGGTGGTGCTCACCTTCGACGAACGCCGCGCCGCCGAGCCTGCAGAGGACTTCGTCGAGCAGGTGCTCGTCGACTGCCTGCACGCCCGTGGCGTCGTCATCGGGGAGGACTTCCACTTCGGCAACAAGCGTCGGGGGAACGTCGGGATGCTGCGCGAGATGGGGGCGGTCCACGGCTTCGAGGTCGAGCCGCTCGGGCTCGTCACCACGACCGGCGACCGCACCGCGGTGTCGTCGACCGCGATCCGTCAGGCGTTGGCGGAAGGCGACCTCGACACTGTCACCGCGATGCTCGGGCGCCATCACGAGGTGTGGGGCCCGGTGGTCGAGGGCGACCGCCGGGGACGCCAGCTCGGCTTCCCGACAGCGAACGTCGCCGTGCCGCCAGGCATCGCCCTGCCGCATGACGGCATCTACGCGGGGTGGTACGAGCGTCCCGACGGCTCGGTCCACCCCGCGGCGCTGTCACTCGGGCGACGCCCGACCTTCTACGCCGACCAGCCGTTCTCCCTGCTCGAGGCCTATCTGCTCGGCTTCGACGGCGACCTCTACGGCGAGCTCGCGAAGGTGCGCTTCGTCGCCAAGCTGCGTGACGAGGTGCGCTTCGACTCGGTCGAAGCCCTGATCGAGCAGATGCGGGCTGACGTGGCGGCAGCCCGGGCCGTGCTGGTAGCCTGAGCAGGTCCGTCGCGGCCTGCCGCTGCGACGAGATGCGCCGCTCTTGGTGCACGGTCTTCCCGTGACCTGCGGCGCGTCTTCCCCGCCACCGTGGCGCCGAAGCTGAAAGCGAGCACATGCCCGACAAGTCCACGACGATCGCCGCGCATCGCCTCCACGACTCCGACACCGGGTCTCCCGAGGTGCAGATCGCGCTCCTGACCGACCGCATCAACCAGCTCACCGAGCACCTGAAGGTCCACAAGAAGGACCACCACAGCCGCCGGGGGCTCCTCATGCTCGTCGGTCGTCGCCGTCGCCTTCTCGACTACGTCCGTGAGAACGACGTCGAGCGCTACCGCGCGGTCATCGCCAAGCTCGGCCTGCGCCGCTAAGAACACAGCAACACACACAGACGAGCGGCTCCGAGGTCAGCTGCCAGTCGCCGATCCCCCCGCGAACCAGCGTCGGGGAGGTTGCCGACTGGGAACTGGCCACCGCCGCTCCAGAACGGGGCCGCCACAGGGGCGCGCACCCGAGAGGAGGTCCGCGTGGCGGACAGCACATCCGTTTCGGCGCCGATCAGCGGCACCGACAAGACCCTCACGTTCTCGACCGGCCTGCTCGCACAGCAGAGCCAGGGCGCGGTCGTCGGCCAGATCGGGGAGACCGTCGTTCTCGTCACCGCGAACGCGGCGAAGGGTGTCCGAGAGGGCATCGACTTCTTCCCGCTGACCGTCGACGTCGAAGAGCGTGCGTATGCCGCGGGCAAGATCCCCGGCTCGTTCTTCCGTCGTGAAGGTCGACCCACCGACGCGGCGATCCTCACCTGCCGGCTGATCGACCGTCCGCTGCGGCCGTCGTTCCCCGACGGCTATCGCAACGAGACGCAGGTCGTCGTGACCGTGCTCGGAGCGGATCAGGAGAACCCGCACGACGTGCTCGCGATCAACGCGGCTTCGGCTTCGTTGATGGTGTCGGGCATCCCGTTCGACGGGCCGATCGGCGCGGTGCGCGTCGCGTACGGCACCGACGGCGAGTGGATCGCACATCCCACGTATGACGAGGGGGACGGCGGCACGTTCGAGCTCGTCGTCGCCGGCCGCGAGCTCCCCGATGGTGACGTCGCGATCATGATGGTCGAGGCGGGCGGTACCGAGAAGGCGTGGCAGTACTACGAGGCCGGCGCGCCGAAGGTGAGCGAAGAGGTCATCGCCGCGGGCCTCGAGGCTGCGAAGGTCTGGATCAAGGAATCGATCTCGTTGCAGCGCGAGCTCGTGAAAGAAGCGGGCACGCGCGAGCCGCTCGAGTACACCCCGATCCTCGACTACGGCGACGACGTGTTCGAGCGGGTCGCCGCGGTCGGCACCTCGAAGCTCGAGCCCGCGACGCACATCGTGATCAAGGCGGAGCGCAACGAGGCCGTCGAGAAGGCGACCGCGGAGATCAACGCTGAGCTCGCAGGCGAGTTCGAGGGACGCGAGAAGGAGATCAAGGAGGCGGTGCGGGCGCTCAACAAGAAGCTCGTCCGCAAGCACATCGTCGAAGACGGCGTGCGCATGGACGGCCGTGGCCCGAAGGACATCCGCCCGCTCTCGGCGGCTGTCGGCATCGTGCCCACCGCACATGGCTCGGGCCTTTTCCAGCGCGGCGAGACGCAGGTGCTCGACATCTGCACACTCGGCATGCCTCGCATGAACCAGCTGCTCGACACGATCGGTCCCGACACGACCAAGCGCTACATGCACCACTACAACATGCCTCCCTCGGCCAACGGCGAGGTGGGGCGTGTGGGCTCCCCGAAGCGCCGCGAGATCGGCCACGGCATGCTCGCCGAGCGCGCGCTGCTGCCCGTCGTGCCGAGCCAGGAGGAGTTCTCCTACACGCTGCGGCTCGTGAGCGAGGTGCTCGCGTCGAACGGCTCGACGTCGATGGCGTCGGTGTGCGCGTCGACGCTCTCGCTGATGGACGCGGGCGTGCCGATCAAGGCTCCGGTCGCGGGCATCGCGATGGGGCTCGTGTTCGCCGAGGGCAAGTACACGACGCTCACCGACATCCTCGGCGCCGAAGACGCGTTCGGCGACATGGACTTCAAGGTCGCCGGCACCGAGGAGTTCGTCACTGCGCTGCAGCTCGACACGAAGATCGACGGCATCCCGGCCGACGTGCTCGCGGCCGCTTTGCAGCAGGCGCGTGATGCGCGCTTGCAGATCCTCGAGGTCATGCATCAGGCGATCGCCGAGCCCCGGCCCGAGGTCAACGAGACCGCGCCGAAGATCATCAGCTTCACCATCCCGCTCGACAAGATCGGCGAGGTGATCGGGCCCAAGGGCAAGGTCATCAACACGATCCAGCAGGAGACGGGCGCGGACATCGCGGTCGACGACGACGGCCAGGTCGGCACGGTGACGATCGGGTCGGTCGACGGTGGAGCGGTCGCCGAGGCTCGCCGCCAGATCGACCTCATCATCAACCCGCCCAGCGCCTCGGTCGGCGAGATCTATCCGGGCAAGGTCGTCAACATCACCAAGTTCGGCGCGTTCGTGAACATCCTCCCCGGCCGCGACGGCCTGGTGCACATCTCCAAGCTCGGGCGCGGCAAGCGCATCGAGCGCGTGGAGGACGTGCTCGAGCTCGGCGACGAGATCATGGTGCGGGTCGACGACATCGACCCGAACGGCAAGGTCTCGCTCACGCCGATCGTCGAGGGCGACGAGGGTGGCGACAGCGAGGGCTCGAGTGGCTCGCCGAGTCGGGCACCGAAGTTCTCCGGGTCGTCGAGCTCGGGCTCGGGAGGTTCGTCGGTGTCGTTCGAGGACTCGTTCGACGCCGAAGCGCGCGAGCAGTACGGCGACCTCGGCCCTGCGACGTCGTCGGCCTCGTCCGGCGGCGACCGGTCGCGAAGCGGCGGGGACCGTGGGCGCGGGCCGCGTCGCAGCGGTGGCAACGGGGGCGGCCGCCGTCGCTGAGCGGTCGCGCATCGAGTCGACCCAGCTGGCTTCGGGTGTCCGCGTCATCACCGAGCGGATGCCCGAGGCCCACTCGGCCTGCGTGGGTGTGTGGGTCGGCGTCGGCGCTCGTGACGAGCCCGAAGAGCTGAGCGGCGTCTCCCACTTCCTCGAGCACCTGCTGTTCAAGGGAAGCGACACGCGTAGCGCGCGCGACATCGCCCAGGCCGTCGATCGTGTCGGCGGCGACATGAACGCCTTCACCGCGAAGGAGTACACGGCCTACGTCACTCGTCTTCCGAGCAAGCACCTCGGGCTCGGCATCGAGCTGCTCGCCGACGTCCTGTCGCAGCCCTCGCTGCGCGACGACGACATCGAGGCCGAGCGGCAGGTGATCCTCGAAGAGCTCCACATGGACGAGGACACACCTGAGGACAGGGTCCACACGCTGGCGTACGAGTCCCTCTTCCCCAAGCATCCGCTCGGCCGCGAGACAGCAGGCAGTGCGGACACGGTGGAGTCGCTCGCCACCGACGACATCCGCTCGTTCTTCAACGCACGCTACGGGCCGGGTGCGTTCGTGGTCGCTGCAGCGGGGCTCATCGAACACGATGCCGTCGTCGACGCCGTGGAGATGCAGTTCGGGCCGGCGCGGGCGCTCCAGACGACGCTGCGCACGCCGCCGGACCACGTGGTGCGTCCCCTCGCAACACTGCGGCGGTCGATCGAGCAGGCCCACGTCACGATCGGGTTCCGCGGCCTGCGACGCGAGGACCCCGATCGCGAGGCGCTCGAGGTGCTGAACCACGTGCTGGGCGGTGGCATGTCGAGCCGCCTGCTGCAGACGATCCGCGAAGACAAGGGCCTGGCGTACGCCGTCTACTCCGCTCACGCCGAGTTCTTCGATGCCGGGGCCCTCACGATCTACGCCGCGACGACGCCGGGCAGAGTGGACGAGGTGCTCGACCTGGTCGACGCCGAGCTCGACCGGCTCCTCTCCGATGGCATCACCGCGGACGAGCTCGACGTCGCGCTCGGCTATCTCGAAGGCTCGCTCGTGCTCGGCCTCGAGGACTCGGGCAGCCGCATGTCGCGGCTCGGCGGGTCACTCACGGTCCGCGGCCACGTGCGAACCATCGACGAGCAGCTCGCGCGGTACCACGCCGTCGCGCTCGACGACGTGCAACAGGTCGCGCAACGGGTGCTCGCAGGGCCGCGCACCCTCGCCGTGGTCGGCCCGATCCCCAAGCGCGCCCTGCTCGCCCGCACCCTTCGCCCCGCCGGAGATTGATGACTCGGGCGCGGCATACGCACCCCGAATCGCCAATCTCGCCCTGAGGGGTCAGACGATGGTGCTGGTCTTGCCCATGTAGCGGTCACGAAGGATGCGCTTGTAGAGCTTCCCGGTGGGCAGGCGGGGCAGCTCCGCCTCGAAGTCGATGGACTTCGGCACCTTGAACCCGGCGAGCCGCTCCCGTGCGTACGCCGTGAGCTCGCGTGCGAGCTCGTCCGAGCCAGTGACGCCGTCGATCGGCTGCACGACGGCCTTCACCTGCTCCCCGAAATCCTCGTCGGGGATGCCGAACACCGCGACGTCGGCGACTTTCGGATGCGTGACGAGCACGTCCTCGATCTCGCGGGGATAGATGTTCACGCCGCCCGAGATGATCATGTACGCCTTGCGGTCCGTGAGGAACAGGTAGCCGTCGTCATCGACGTACCCGACGTCGCCGAGTGTCGATCGCCCGCCCGACAACCGTGATCCTTCTGTCTTCTCGGGCGCGTTGTGGTATTCGAACTCACCGGCGCCCGAGAAGTAGATCGTGCCCTCGGTGTGCGGCGGAAGGTCGTTGCCTTCCTCGTCGACGATGTGGAGCTTGCCGATCGCGACGCGTCCGACCGACCCGGGGTGCTGCAGCCAGTCCTCGCTCGTGATGAACGTGGCGCCGTTGCCCTCGGTGCCCGCGTAGTACTCGAGGAGGATCGGGCCCCACCACTCGATGATCCTTCGCTTCACCTCGACCGGGCACGGCGCGGCCGCGTGGATCGCGACGCGGTGCGTGGAGAGGTCGTGTGAGAGGCGCACGTCGTCGGGCAGCTTCAGCATGCGAACGAACATCGTCGGCACCCACTGCGAGTGGGTGACCTTCTCGCGTTCGATGAGCGCGAGCGCGTCGGCGGCGTCGAAGTGCTCCATCATCACGACGGTGCCGCCGAACCGCTGCACGTTGAGCGAGAAGGCCAGCGGCGCCGCGTGATACATCGGCGCAGGGGAGAGGTAGATCGTGTCCTCGCCCCACCCGTACACCACCTTGCCGCCGAGCACCGCGGGATCAGGGTCACTCGGCTTGTACTTCGGCAGCGGACGCTTCACGCCCTTCGGCCGTCCGGTCGTGCCGGAGGAGTAGAGCATCGCGGCGCCCATCGTCTCGTCCTCGAGTGGATCCGCCGATGTCGCCGCGAGCGCGTCTTCGTAGCTGTCGAACCCCGCGATCGTGCCGTCGACCATGAGCCGGGTCGCGACGTGGGGGATGTCGTGCTCGCCGGAGAGGCCCGCCACGATCTCGGCCTTCGCGGTTGAGGTGACGAGGGCCTTCGCCTCGCAGTCGTTCACGATGTACGCGAGCTCCGGGACGGTGAGGAAGCTGTTGATCGTCGTGACGTAGAGCCCCGATCGCAACGCAGCCCACGCCACTTCGAGGAAGCGCGGCTGGTTCTCCATGAACAGCGCCACGTGGTCGCCCCGCTGCAGGCCGGCGTCACGGAAGATCCGTGCGAGTCGGATCGAGCGGTCGTTGAGCTCGCCGTAGGTGACGGCAGCGCCCGACCGTCCCATGATCACGGCAGGGCGGTCGGGAGCGGTGGCTGCGTACGTGGCCGGATACATCTCCCTCCCCAATGTCGAACGGTGACCGTAGCCCCGGTGGGTAACGTGCGGCGCGTGGCCACGAGGGTCGGCGTGTTCGGTGCCGGAGGACGGATGGGCGCGACCGTCTGCGAGGCGGTCGCGTCAGATCCCACGCTCGAGCTCGTCGCGGCAGTCGACCCGTTCCACGCCGGCGAGACGGTTGCCGGCGACCTCACGATCGTCGACGCGCCGCGAGCTCTCGCGGACGCGAACGCCCAGGTCGCGGTCGACTTCACCGCGCCCGACGCGGCAATGGGAAACCTCCGGTGGTGCGCGATGCACGAGGTGCATGCTGTCGTCGGCACGACCGGTCTCGGCGACGCCGAGCTCGACGAGCTCCGTCACCTGTTCACGGCGAGCAACTGTGTCGTCGCGCCGAACTTCGCCATCGGAGCGGTGCTGATGATGCGATTCGCCGAGCTCGCAGCGCCCTTCTTCGAGACTGCGGAGATCATCGAGCTGCACCACAACCAGAAGGTCGACGCGCCCTCCGGCACCGCGATGATGACCGCGCGGCGGATGGCCGATGCCTCGTCGGAGTGGTCAGCCGACCCGACCGAGGTGGAGGTGACACCGGGAGCGCGCGGCGGCGTGGGGCCAGGTGACATCCATGTGCACTCGGTGCGCCTACGCGGGCTCGTCGCGCACCAGGAGGTGCTGCTCGGGACGACGGGTCAGTCGCTCACCATCCGACACGACTCGTACGACCGCAGCTCGTTCATGCCCGGCGTGCTGCTCGCCGTGAAGGCGGTGGCCAACCGTCCGGGTGTGACGATGGGGTTAGACGCCCTACTCGGGTTCTAGAAGGGGCGCCGCAGTGCGGCGCCCGGGTGCGCGGAGCACCGATTGTGGAGCGAAGCGACCGGAGCCGGTCGGCGGGGAGCGGAGAGCGGCGACGAGTTCAGTGAAGGGGCGGCGCAGTGCGGCGCCCGGGTGCGCGGAGCACCGATTGCCGAGCGCAGCGAGCCGGCGCCGCAGGCGCCGGTCAGATGTGATGGTGGCGGCAGTGGGGCGGTGTGCCGTACCGCGCGTGCAGCTCGCGCTTCAGGCCGTGCGGCGAGTCGTACGACGCGATGCGGTGTGCGTCGAGCAGGGCGCGCTGCGCGTCGACGTCGCCGCCGAACGCCCTCGCCGCGAGCTCGGGTTCGAGGTTCGCCGCAGCGAGGATCGCACCGGTGCATCCGAGCGCGCCCGCGTAGAGCGCCATCGCCGCCGAGCCGCTGTACACGGGGCCGTCGTAGACTGCGAGCTGCTCGAGCATGCGAGTCGGGTCGCCGGTCGAGTCCTTGAGCCCTGCGATGGGCAGCATGGGAAGCACGTCGACGGCGATGCCGTCGTTCATCGAGACCTTCGGGTAGTGGTACGCGATCACTGGGAAGGTGCCCGCAGCCGACGCGATGTCCTCGTAGAACTCGCGCACATCGCCGTGGTGCGGGGAGAGGGCGACGGCGGCATCGGCGCCGTGGTCGATCGATCGCTTGGTGAGCTCGGCCGAGCTCACGCCGGGCGGCAGGGCGCCCGTGCCGATGATCACAGGCACCTCGGAGGGAACTGCCGAGCGGACCGCGTCGAGCAGTGAGAGCCGTTCCTTCATCGACAGGTGCGATGCCTCACCGGTGGTGCCGGCGACCACGATCGCGTTGACCCCACGCTCGGCGAGGTGCGACGCGTGGCGGGCAGTCGAAGCGGCGTCGACGCTGCCGTGCTCGTCGAAGAACGTGACGATGGCGGCGGCGACGCCGGTGAAGACGGGGTCGGGCATGGTGCCTCCTCGTGAATGGTGCGGTTGGTTGGTCAGGTCCTCCGGTGGAACATCCGCGCGTTGGCTTGGTCGCGGGGCATCAGCACGATCTGGTCGATGTTCACGTGCGAGGGACGAGTGACGGCGAACGCCACGCACTCGGCGACATCATCCGCGGTGAGTGGCGTGAGGCCCTCGTAGACCTTCGCTGCTCGTGCTGCGTCGCCTCCGAACCGCACGAGCGAGAACTCGGTCTCGCACGCGCCGGGATCGATCTCGGTGACGCGAATCGGACGGCCGAGCAGCTCCATCCGCAGCACCTGGTGCAGCGCGTGCACGGCAAATTTCGCCGCGTTGTAGCCGGCGCCCCCGACGTAGCCTTCGAGGCCTGCGACCGATCCCATCAGCACGATGTGGCCGTCGCCGCTCGCCTCGAGCGTGGGAAGCAGCGCCTTGGTCATGCGCACCGTGCCGAGCACGTTCGCATCGAACATCCATTGCCATCCGTCGAGGTCCGCGTTCTCGACCGCGTCGAGACCGAGCGCGCCGCCCGCGTTGTTGACGAGGACGCGGCACTCGTCGATCGCCGCACAGAACGCATCGACTGACGCGTCGTCCTCCACGTCGAGGGGGATCGCGCGTGCGCCGGTCGCGTCGGCGACCTCACGCAGCCGGTCGACCCGGCGCGCACCGATGACGACGTCGAAGCCCTCCTTCGCCAGCCGCCTCGCGGTCGCCGCCCCGATGCCGCTGCTGGCGCCTGTGACGACCGCGACCCCCCGGTGCAAGGACCTGACCCTACCGGACGTCCGTGCTTCCGTCGCCCGCCGGCGGCTCGGTGCTGAGCGCCTCGATCTGGTCCTCGATCTTGGAGATCGGCTCGATCTCGCCGCGGCTCTGCGCTCGGAACGCCTGCACCATCACGACGCCGACGGAGAGCGCGAGCAACGGCCACTGGTAGCGCTGGACCCAGTCGAGGAACGTGGAGAGTGGGTCGTGGAGAGCCTTGCCCAGGTACCAGAAGAACACGAGCCGGCCGATGGTGCCGACGACGTTCAGCGTCCAGAAGGTGCGCGGCCGCATGCCCGACGATCCTGCGAAGAGGCAGATCGCGTTGTTCGGCATGATCGCGACGAGCGGGTAGCCGTAGCGGGAGAACTTGCGCTCGAGCCAGCGGAGCTGACGGGTCGCGCCCTTGCCGGCCTTGGCCTCGAGCCACTGCAGCGCGGGTTCGCCGTACCAGCGGCCGAGCAAGAAGAAGAGCGGATCGGAGACGAGCAGCCGGAAGAACCCGATGACGAAGAACGGCGCGGCGTCGATGCCCGCCGCGACGACGAGCAGCAGGTGGCGGTTGCGCGCGTCGAGCGTGATGAGCAGCGCAGGGTGATGGTTCACGAGCCGCGGCGCGAGCGCGGTGCCCACGTTCGCCATCACGACGAGGATGCCGATCGGCACCAGCAGGAGCGTGAGACGACCACGGTCGAAGCGAGGGGCCTCCGCGGCCTGGTCGGCGGACGACACGGTCCGCGGAGCGTACCTAGGCTGGGGGCACGGAAACGACGCTGGGGGAGACCGCATGCAGGGCTTGATGCAGGACTATCCGCTGACGATCCCGCACCTGTTCAGCCGGGCGGAGCAGCTCTACTCGGACAAGGAGGTCGTCACCGCGACCGCCACCGGGATCGAGCGCATCACCTACGGCGCCTGGGCGGAGCGCACCCATCGGCTCGGCGGCGTGCTCGACGACCTCGGCATCTCAGAGGATGGTCGGGTCGCGACATTCGCGTGGAACACCGCTCGCCACCTCGAGCTCTACTTCGCGGCGCCGTGCACCGGCCGGGTGCTGCACACGCTCAACATCCGCCTCTTCCCCGAGCAGCTGACGTACATCGCCAACCACGCCGAGGACGAGGTGATCTTCGTGGATCGCTCGCTCGCGGCCTTGCTGTGGCCGCTGCTCAAGACCTTCGAGACGGTACGGCATCTCGTCGTGATGGACGACGGCAAGGGCACGATCCCGGACGAAGGTGCTGACGGATTCGTGATCCACGACTACGAGGGCCTCCTCGCCGCGGCGTCACCCGTCGAGTTCGGCGTGTCGGACGAGAACCGTGCGGCGTCGATGTGCTACACGAGCGGCACGACGGGCAACCCGAAGGGCGTCGTCTATTCGCACCGCTCCACGTTCCTGCACACGATGGGAGCGACGACGACCGGATCGCTCGGGGCCGCGGAGTCCGACGTGATCTTGCCGGTGGTGCCGATGTTCCACGCGAACGCGTGGGGGCTCGCGCACGCCGCTGTCGCGTGTGGCGCGACGCTCGTGATGCCGGGCCCGGATCTCTCGGGGAAGGCGATCGCAGACTTGATCGTGAACGAGCGCGTGACGATCGCCGCGGGGGTCCCGACGATCTGGATGCAAGTGCTGCCCGAGCTCGAGGGTCGTGACGCGTCGAGCCTGCGCACCATCCCGTGTGGCGGGTCGGCGGTGCCGCGCGCGCTGTCGGAGGCGTACCGCGAGCAGCTCGGTCAGCCCATCCTCCAGGCGTGGGGGATGACCGAGACGAGCCCGATCGCATCGGTCTCCCGGATCAAGTCCACGCGGATCGTGGACGACGCCGAGACGATGGCCGAGCTCCGCACCACGGTGGGCCCCGCTGTCCTCGGTGTCGAGCAGCGAGTCGTCGAGCCCGGCTCGATCACGCCGCTTCCCTGGGACGGTGAGTCCAGTGGAGAGCTGCAGGTGCGCGGGCCGTGGGTTGCGAAGGCCTACTACAACGACGAGCGGTCACCCGAGTCGTTCACCGAAGACGGGTGGCTGAAGACCGGCGACGTCGCGACCATCGATCCGCACGGCTACATCCGCCTCGTCGACCGCACGAAGGACCTGATCAAGTCCGGCGGCGAGTGGATCAGCTCGGTCGAGATCGAGAACGAGCTCATGGCGCATCCAAAGGTCGCGGAGGCCGCCGTCATCGGCGTGCCGCATCCCAAGTGGGCCGAGCGCCCGCTCGCCTGCGTGGTCGTGAAGCAGGGGGAGGAGCTCACGAAGGACGAGGTGCTCGCGTTCTTGGCCCCGAAGCTCGCGAAGTGGCAGATCCCCGACGACGTCGTGTTCATCGAGGAGGTGCCGAAGACCTCCGTCGGCAAGTTCTCCAAGAAGGACCTCCGCAGCCGCTTCGCCGACTACTCCCTCCCCGGCTGACCCGGCGCGACCACACGGGCCTGTGACCAACGGCCCATGGACGATGAGACGATTTTCGTCGTATCGTCTCAAGGGTGACCGGGGGAGCCGCCGCGGCTGGTGTCGTCGACCTGACGTTCGACGATCGCATCCTCGACGCCGTCAAGACCTGCTGCGAGCGGTGGGGGATGGCCAAGGTCACGATCGACGACATCGCGAGCGAGGCCGGCTGCTCCCGCGCAACCGTCTACCGCCTGTTCCCCGGTGGCAAGGACAACATCTACGAGGCGCTCCGCCAGCGGGAGAACCGCGTGTTCTTCGCGAAGCTGAACGCCCACCTCGCCGAGGCGAACGGCTATGAAGACCTCCTCGTCCGGGGGCTCGTCGCTGCGACGCAGGCACTGCGGGCCGACGAGCACCTCCAGCTCATGCTCGCGTCGCAGCCCGGCGAAGTGCTCGCCGACATGACCATCGACGGGCTGCCCCGCATCTTCGACTCGGCTTCGATCTTCCTCACGCCTTGGTTCGCGCCCTACATCGGGAACGAGCGCTCCGCTGCGCTGGCCGAGTGGCTGGCGCGCGTCGTCCTCTCCTACTTCTTCTCCCCCTCGCGCTTCGTCGACCTCGGCGAGACCGAGTCCGCTCGGCGCTTCATCGAGCAGTTCGTCCTTCCCGCGTTCCCCCCACAGAGAGGTGCCGAGTCATGAGCACTGAGATCTCCGAGATGATCGGCCGACAGGACGTCAACGACGTCGAGGCCATCCTCGCCATCACCAACACCGACGTCGACGCGATCGAGCACGCGGTGAAGGACAACGCCGACGCGCTCTTCACGTGGGACTACGAGCTCACGCGTCCTGCGCTGCGCAAGCTCTACGAGAAGGCGAAGACCGGCCAGTGGAACGGCCAGACCGACCTGCCTTGGGAGACGCCGGTCGACCAGGAGGCGGTCGTCATCGCGAACGCTGCTGCCGCACAGGGCGGTGTGGGCACGAACCCCGACCACTACATCGGCTCACCGGTCGAGAAGTGGGGCGACAAGGAGTGGGTCGAGTTCGGCATCCAGAGCCAGAACTGGACGCTCTCGCAGTTCATGCACGGCGAGCAGGGCGCTCTGCTGTGCACGGCCAAGATCGTCGAGACCGTGCCGTGGTACGACGCCAAGCTCTATGCCTCGACGCAGGTCGTCGACGAGGCCCGTCACGTCGAGGTGTTCGCGAAGTACCTCGACACGAAGCTCTCGGGTCACTACCCGATCAACGCGCACCTGCGGATGCTCCTCGACGACATCGTCAACGACAGCCGCTGGGACATGACCTACCTCGGCATGCAGATCATGGTCGAGGGCCTCGCGCTCGCTGCGTTCGGCTTCATGCACCAGATGACCACCGAGCCCCTGCTCAAGCAGATGCTCCGGTACGTCATGAGCGACGAGGCCCGGCATGTCGCGTTCGGCGTGCTCAGCCTGCAGGAGGTCTACGCGGGCATGGACGCGAAGGAGATCCGCGAGCGCCAGGAGTTCGCGTTCGAGGCGTCGGTGCGCATGCGCGACCGCTTCCTCCAGCAGGAGGTCTGGGAGCGGATGGGCATCTCGCCGAAGGTGATGATCCCGTACATCCTGAGCGACGAGACCCGTGGCCTCTTCCAGCAGATGCTCTTCTCGAAGATCGTGCCGAACTGCAAGAAGCTCGGCCTGCTCGACGCGGCGGACGGCTGGCTGCGCCGCCGGTACGAAGAGCTCGGCGTGATCCAGTTCGAGGACTGGGTCGACACGGGCGAGGAGTACGGCGAGTTCGCGCTGCCTGAGAACGCCACTGCGTAGCGAGCGGCGGAGTTCAGCGGCCTGACCAGGGCGCGCTGGTAGGTTCGCGCCGGATGGCCTATCAATCCGATCCTCACCTCGTCGTCGCGCACGCCCTCCATGTGAAGGGCTTCGGCACCGTCGAGGATCTCGCCCACCTCACGGGGATGTCAGAGCCGGCGGTCGAGTCACAGCTCGTGCCGATGCTCGAGCAAGGGCTCGCGCAGTTCAAGGAGGCCCGTGGGCTCTGGATGCCGACGCCCGAGGGCAAGCAAGTCGCGGCCGACCTCGTCAGCCGCGAGCTGAAGGAGTCGGGCTGCGAAGGCGACATGCGCGAGGCCTACCCCGCCTTCCTCGATCTGAACGTGAAGTTCAAAGAGCTGTGCGGCGACTGGCAGCTGTTTCCTGGCGAGCACGACAAGAGGGCCCCGAACGACCATTCCGACGCTGCCTACGACGCCGAAGTCGTCGCTCGGCTGGTCGACCTCGACCGCCACGCCCAGGGTGTGTGCGTTGCGTTCTCCGACCAGCTGTCCAGGTACGCGCCCTACGCCCCGAGGCTCACGGTCTCCCTCGAGAAGCTGCAGGCCGGCGATCAGAAGCAATTCACTGGCGTGATGTGTGGTTCGTACCACGATGTGTGGATGGAGCTGCACCAAGACCTCTTGCTGACGCTCGGCATCGACCGCGGCGCCGAAGGGAGCTACTAGATGGCAGGACGATTCGGCTCGGTCCTCACGGCCATGGTCACGCCCTTCGACGCCGAGGGTGCACTCGACCTCGACGCCGCGGTCTCACTCGCGCGGTGGCTCGAGGCGAACGGCAACGACGGGCTCGTCGTCGCGGGCACGACGGGCGAGGCGCCGACGCTGACCGATCAGGAGCACCTCGATCTCATCGCGGCGGTCGCCGACGCCGTGACGATCCCCGTCGTCGCTGGCACCGGCTCGAACGACACCGCGCACGCGATCGAGATGACCGCGAAGGCGTCGGGTCTCGGCATCGCCGGGTGCCTCGTGGTCACGCCGTACTACAACCGCCCTTCGCAAGCCGGGCTCGAAGGGCACTTCAAGGCCGTCGCTGCCGCGACGTCGTTGCCCGTCGTGCTGTACGACATCCCGATCCGCACGGGTCGCAAGGCTTCGACCGATCTGCTGCTGCGCCTCGCGCGAGACGTCACGAACATCGTCGGCGTGAAGGACGCGGCGGGCAACCCGGCCGAGTCCGCGGTGCTCCTCGCCCGCGCACCGAGCGGGTTCGAGCTCTACAGCGGTGACGACGCGATGACCCTCCCGCTGCTCGCGGTCGGCGCGGTCGGTGTGATCGGTGTGGCGACGCACTGGTCGGGCGTCGAGCACGGCGAGATGATCTCGGCGTTCGAGAAGGGCGATGTCGCCGGTGCTCGCGAGACCAACGCGCGGCTGCTCGAGTCGTTCGCGTTCGAGACCAGCGACGACACCCCGAACCCGATCCCGACCAAGGCGATGATGCGGGTCCTCGGTCATCAAGTGGGCCAGTGCCGCCCGCCGCTCGGTCCTGCGCCGGCGGGCACCGAGGAACGGGCGCGCCAGGTCATCGACAACCTGCGGCGCGTCTGAGGCCGCGGCGCGCCGCACGCCGTGGCTGCCCCGGTTCGCATCGTCTTCCTCGGAGGGCTCGGCGAGATCGGGCGCAACTGCGCCTGCATCGAGGTCGACGGGCGGATCATGATCCTCGACTGCGGCCTCATGTTCCCTGAGGCCGACATGCCGGGCATCGACCTCGTGCTGCCCGACTTCACGTACCTGCGCGAGAACGCGCACCGCATCGACGGGTGCGTCGCGACCCACGGCCACGAGGACCATGTCGGTGGCCTGTCGTTCTTGCTGCGCGACGTGTCGTTCCCGATCTACGGATCACCGGTGACGCTCGGGCTCGCGCGCAGCCGCATCGAGGAAGCCGGCCTGCTCGGGCGGACCGAGCTCGTCGCTGTGGCGGACGGCGAACGCCGGCGGATCGGCCCGTTCGACCTCGAGTTCATCCCCGTCACGCATTCCGTGCCCTACGCGTTCGCGACGGCGTTCCACACGCCGCAAGGCGTGATCCTGCATTCGGGCGACTTCAAGCTCGATCTGACCCCGGTCGACGACCGGCGCACCGACTTGTCGCGCATCGGCGCGATCGCGTCGACCGACGGCGTGCGCCTCCTGCTCTCCGACTCGACGAACGCCGAGGAGGCCGGCAGTGCCCCTTCGGAGCGCGCGGTCGGCCGCGTCCTCGCGAACCTCTTCCGCCAGCACGAGGGCCGGCGGATCATCACAGCGTCGTTCGCGAGCCACATCCACCGCATCCAGCAGATCGCCGACGCGGCGGTGGCATCGGGCCGTGTCGTCGCGACGCTCGGCCTCTCCGTCAAGCGCAACGTCCGGATGGCGCGCGAGCTCGGCGTGCTGAAGATCCCCGACGCGTCGCTCGTCGACATCGAAGACGTCGGCGATCTGCCGCCGGGCCGCGTGTGCGTCGTGTCGACCGGATCACAGGGCGAGCCGATGTCCGCACTGGCGCTGCTCGCCTCGGGCGACAACCGCTGGCTGAAGCTCACCAGCGACGACACGGTGATCTTGAGCTCGCACGCGATCCCCGGCAACGAGCACAACGTGAACAAGGTCATCGACGGCCTGCTCCGGCTCGGCGCCGAGGTCGTGCACTCCGGGGTCGCAGATGTGCACGCCACCGGCCACGCCCAAGCCGAAGAGCTGAAGATGCTCATGTCGATAGCGAAGCCCGAGCTGTTCATCCCGGTGCACGGAGAATTCCGCCACCTCATGGCGCACGCTCGCCTCGCGAACCAGATGGGCATCGCCGACGGCAACATCCTCCTCGCCGAGGACGGCGATGTCGTAGCGCTCACAGATGAAGGCATCGACTTCGCCGGCCGGGTGCCTGCCGGCTACCTCTACGTCGACGGCATCGTCGGTGACGTCGGCCACGGGGTGCTGCGCGACCGCCGCGTCCTCGCCGAGGAAGGCGTGGTCGTGGTCATCCTCACGATCGACGGCTCGACGGGCAACGTCATCACCGGTCCCGAGATCATCACGCGCGGATGGGTCTATGCGCCCGAGGCCGAGGACCTCATCGACGAGGCCACCGACCAGGTGCGCAGGGCAGTCGAGCACGCGTTCGCGTCGGGCACGCACGACACGGACTCGCTCCAGCGCCATGTGCGCCAGGCCGTCGGTCGGTTCGTGAGCGAGCGCACGCGGCGCAAGCCGATGATCGTGCCCGTGGTGATGGAGGCGTAGCCGGCGCAGGCGGTGAGGGCGCGTCAGCCGAGCGTGCGCGTGTAGGCGACGATCGCGGCGATCTCCTCGTCGGACAGGGAGCCGCCGAAGCCCGGCATCGAGCCCTGCCCGTTCTTGACGATCGCTTCCTCGTCGGCCGCGTTCGGGAACGAGCTCTGGATCCCCTTGAGCGACGGCCCGATGCCTCCGCCGCCCGTCTTGCCGTGGCAGGTCGCGCAGTTGTCCGCGTAGAGCTTCTGTCCGTCGACGTTGCTCGCGGCAGCCGTGGTTGCCGCGGCGCCGGTGTTGGCGGCTCCGCCCGAGGCGGTCGTTCCCGTGGACGGGACCGTCGTCGCGGCCGACGCGCTGCCGCCGCTGCTCGTGCTCTTCCACGG
>DATKAS010000089.1:0-5764 GCA_035497855.1 Acidimicrobiales bacterium | reverse complement strand
CTACCAAGCGATGGGATTCCCGCTCGAGATGTTCACCGTGCTGTTCGCGATCGCCCGCACGGCGGGCTGGCTCGCGCACTGGGTCGAGCTGCTCGGCGACAAGGATCAGAAGATCTCGCGGCCCCGCCAGGCCTACGTCGGTCCGCCGCTCCGCGACTACGTGCCGGTGGAGAGCAGGTAGCGCCGAGCGAAGCGCAGCGGAGACGGCTACGAGACCTCGAGCAGGATCTTGCCGACGTTCGCGTTCGACTCCATGTAGCGGTGCGCGGCGACGACATCGTCGAGTGAGAAGCGCCGATCGATGACCGGCTTCAGTACGCCCTGGTCGAACAGCGGGACGACCTCGCGGGCGAACTGCCTGCTGATCGCGGCCTTCTGCTCGAGTGGCCGAGCGCGGAGCACGGTCCCGATGAGGCGCGCACGCTTGTAGAGCATCTTGCCGAGGGTGAACGTCGCGTTGCCACTGCCCATCGCGCCGACCTGCACGATCGTGCCTTGCGTCGCGAGCGCGTCGAGGTTGCGCTCGAGGTACTCGCCTCCGATGACATCGAGCACGACGTCCACACCCCGCCCACCGGTGAGCTCGAGGGCCGCGGCGACGAAGTCTTCGCTCGCGTAGTCGACCGCGCGGTCCGCTCCGAGTGCTTCGCACGCCTCGACCTTGCCCGCCGACGCGGTGACGATGACCCGGGCTCCGATCGCCTTTGCGATCTGGATCGCCGCGGTGCCGACTCCCGACGCTCCCGCGTGCACGAGGGCGACCCGGCCCGAGGTGAGCCCACCCTGCACGACGAGCGCGTCCCACGCCGTGAGGAACACCTCGGGGATCGCGGCGGCGTCGTGCGTCGGCACGGTGAACGGCACCGACAGGAGCTGGCGCTCGTGCACGGCGCACCGCTCCGCGTATCCCCCGCCGCTCACGATCGCCATCACCGCGTCGTCGACCTTCCAGTCGGTGACGCGCGAGCCGAGCTCGACGACCCGGCCGGCGAGCTCCATGCCGGGGATGTCGAAGGTCCGGCCGCCGTACACGAGCTTCGGGCCGGGGTAGCCGCCGCGACGCTGGAGCAGGTCCGCGCGGTTGAGCGCCGACGCAGCGACCGCGACGATCACCTCGTCGGGCCCGGGCGCAGGCTCGGGGATGTCTGCGACCTGGAGCACTTCTGGCTCGCCGAACGACTCGAGCACCACTGCTTTCACGGCAGCTCCTTCACGAACGCCATCAGCAGGAACCCGGGGACAGGCTCCCAGTCGAGCGAGGTGGTGCGCGCGAACCCGGCGCGCTCGTAGATGCGGTGAGCAGTGGTCATCTCCGCGATCGTGTGCAGGATGACGCGTCGGCGCCCGCCGGCCACCGCGCGATCGACGCACCACGCGGTGAGCGCCGTCCCTGCGCCGGTCCGCTGCCGATCCGGAGCGACCGCGAGCATCCGGATGCCGGCGGCATCGACATCGTCGTACTCCGCGAGCTCGTTCTGGTGGTCAGGCACGTACGTGACGCCCCCGATGAGCGCGCCGTCGTCGTCCAACGCGACGACGACCTCGGCCCCCGCCTCTACGCGTTCGCGCACACCACGGAGCTCGCGCTCGTAGCCCTCGGTCGCTTCGCGCCGCACGCCGGGGATGGCGCGGTAGGCGGCGACCGTGAGGTCCCCGAGCGCCTCGTACTCGGCCTCGCGCACCGGGCGGACGATCACGGCGGGCAGCGTAGAGTGCCGCCATGGCCGAGAAGATCACGCAGAACGCCGACGGATCGCTGAACGTCTCCGACGAGCCGATCATCCCCTACATCGAAGGCGACGGCACTGGTGTCGACATCTGGCCCGCATCGCAGCTCGTCCTCGACGCCGCGGCCGCGAAGTACGGCAAGAAGATCGCGTGGAAGGAAGTGCTCGCCGGCGAGAAGGCGTTCAACCAGACCGGCGACTGGCTGCCCGAGGAGACAGTGCAGTCGTTCCGCGATCACCTCATCGGCATCAAGGGCCCGCTCACGACCCCGGTCGGCGGCGGCATCCGATCGCTCAACGTGGCGCTCCGCCAGATCCTCGACCTGTACGTGTGCCTGCGGCCCGTGCGCTACTTCACCGGCGTCCCGTCACCCGTGCGCCACCCCGAGCTCGTCGACATGGTCATCTTCCGCGAGAACACCGAGGACGTGTACGCGGGCATGGAGGTCGAGGCGTACACGCCCGAGGCCGAGAAGCTCGCCGAATTCGTGAAGCGCGAGTTCGGCTGGAACGTGCGACCCGACTCCGGCTTCGGACTCAAGCCGATCAGCGAGTCCGGCTCGAAGCGCCTCATCCGCGCCGCGCTGCAGTACGCGGTCAACCGCGACCGCAAGTCGGTGACGATGGTGCACAAAGGCAACATCATGAAGTTCACCGAAGGCGCGTTCCGCGGCTGGGGCTACGACCTCGTGCGCGAGGAGTTCAGCGAGGTCGCGGTCGGCTGGGACGACTGCGGCGGCAACCCCGGCGACAAGATCCTCGTCAAGGACGCGATCGCCGACATCACGCTGCAGCAGGTGCTCACCCGCCCCTCCGAGTTCGACGTCATCGCGACGATGAACCTCAACGGGGACTACCTCTCCGACGCGCTCGCCGCGCAGGTCGGCGGCATCGGCATCGCGCCGGGCGGCAACATCAACTACGTGACGGGCCACGGTGTGTTCGAGGCGACGCACGGCACCGCACCCAAGTACGCCGGGCAAGACAAGGTCAACCCGGGATCGGTGATCCTGTCGGGCGTGATGATGTTCGAGCACCTCGGCTGGCAGGGCGCGGCCGATCTCATCATCAAGTCGATGGAAGCGACCATCGCGGACAAGGTCGTCACCTACGACTTCGCCCGCTTGATGGACGGCGCGACCGAGGTCAAGTGCTCGGAGTTCGCGCAAGCGATCGTCGACCGGATGTAGCGCCCCCGTGGACTTCGACTGGTCGCCCGAGCTGCAGGCGCTGCGCGCCGAAGCCGAAGAGGTCGCCGACAAGGCGATCGCCGAGTACGGCGAGCACGACGACGCGTGGATCAACGGCTACTCGCGTGAGCTCTCGCGCGAGCTCGGTCGGCGCGGGTGGCTCGGCATGACGTGGCCGGTCGAGTGGGGCGGCGGTGGCCGCACCGTCCTCGAGCGCTTCGTCGTGACCGAGACGCTGATCGCGAAGGGCGCGCCAATCGCCGGCTCGTGGTTCGCCGATCGCCAGATGGGCCCGTCGATCCTCGCCTACGGCACCGAGGAGCAGAAGAAGCAGTTCCTCCCGGGGATCATCAGCGGCGAGACCGGTTGGTGCATCGGGATGAGCGAACCCGACGCGGGCTCCGATCTCGCGTCGTTGCGCACACGAGCGGTCCGCGACGGCGACGTGTTCGTGATCGACGGCCAGAAGATCTGGACGAGCTTCGGCGAGACGGCTGACTACTGCTACCTGATCTGCCGCACGTCGACCGACGGCCCGCCGCATGCGGGGATCAGCGAGCTCATCGTCCCGCTCGACTCCCCTGGCATCACGATCAACCCGATCAAGGACATGACGACGAACCGGCACTTCTGCGAGGTCTTCTACGAGGACGTGCGCGTGCCCGCCGCGAACATCGTCGGCGAAGAAGGTGGTTCGTGGAAGCAGACGATGCGCCAGCTCGAGCACGAGCGTGGCGGCATCGACCGGCTGCTGTCGAACTTCGCGCTGTACCAGATGGCCAAGCGCGAGGCGGACACGAGCGACCCACTCGTGCGCCAGACGATGGCCGCGCTCGAATCCGGCTATCGCATCGGGCGCCTGCTCGTGCTACGCGAGGTCATGGGGCAAGCACCGAAGTCGTTCTCCGCGGCGACGAAGACCTTCTGCACGGAGCACGAGCAGCGGGTCGCGAATTTCGCCGCGAAGGTCGCGGGCCCCAACGCGATGGTGTGGGGACGCCTGGCGAAGGGCTTCTGCTACTCGCCGGCGTACACGATCATGGGAGGCACCTCGAACGTGCTCCGCAACATCATCGGCGAGCGGGTTCTGGGGCTTCCGCGGGAGCCATCCTGAGCATGCGGCGCGCCGCCGGGTTCGGATCGGGCGGAGGCGGGGCGACTCGCAGCGACAGGTCGACGGCAGTCGCCGATGTCGCCGAGATGAGCACCGGGTTCATCGTGAGCTGTGCGATCTCCGGCATGAGGTCGGCGAGCATCCCGACGCGCAGGAGAAGATCCTCGACCGCATCAACCGCGTAGTCGCCGCCCTCGAGCACACCCCACGCACGCGCCGAGCGCACGAGGTCCGCAGCGTCGCTCTCGGTGAGTGGAGTCACGCGAGTCGCCGTGTCCGCGATGGCGGACGCGAACGCGCCACCCAGACCGAACGTGACGACCGGCCCGAACGTCGGGTCGTGATGGATGCCCACCGCGGTCTCGAGCCCGGGCCGGATCATCGTCTGGACGAGCGCTTCGTTCATCCCGATTCCGAGCCCGTCACTCATGCGACGGTACGCGCCGCGGACCGCGTCGTCGTCGTGGAGGTCGAGGGCGACTCCCGCCTCCTCGGAGCGACCGACACGCGTCATCCCCGTCGCCTTGAGGGCGACGGGATACCCGAGTCGCCCTGCGGCCGCGAGCGCGTCGTGGAGCGACGCGACCGCGACGGCGGGTGCGACCCCGATGCCGAACAGGCCGAGGAGCTCGGCCGCGACGGACCACGGCAGCAGTGTGCCCGAGGGCCGCACGTCCAACGCATGAGCGACGAGCGCCTCGGCACGCTCGAGGTCGATGCCGAGACCGACCGGGTCGGGGGTGATGCCCTCGGGCCGACGTTTCCAGCGCGCGTGCTCGGCGACCCTCCCGAGCGTGGCCACCGCGGTTTCAGGGAACGCGAACGCGGGCACCACGTGGCCCGCGTCGTCGCGCAACCCCCGATCCTCCACACCGAGCACGCTCGCGAGGACGGGCTTCGTCGGATGCGCGACGTGCGCGGCGACGATCACGTCCGCGACGTCACCGTGCCTCTCGGGGAGGGCCGAGGCGAAGATCACGATCGCCGCGTCGACGCCGCCATCCGCGAGCACCGAGCGGAGCGCGCCGTCGTAGTCCGCCGGCTCGGCGCCGAACGTGAGGTCGACCGGGTTCGCGACCGTCGCCCCATTGGGCAAGATGGCCGCGAGGTGCCCGCGCGTGTCGGCCGACAGCTCGGCCAGGCGCAGCCCCGCGCCCGCGAGCGCTGCCTGCGCGAGCGCGTGCGCGCCGTGCGCGTTGGACAGCACGACGACGCGCTCGCCTCCGGGCAGCGGCTGTGAGTCGAGCACCCGCGCGACGTCGAAGAGCTGCGCGATCTCAGCGACCGGGATGACGCCGGTCTGCCGGAACAGCGCGTCGACCGTGCGGTCTTCGTCTCCCCCACCGGTCTTCACCGCGACGATCGGCTTCGCCTTCGACACGCGGCGAGCGATGCGGGTGAACTTCCGGGGGTTGCCGAACGAACCGATGTGCAGCGCCATGACCGACGTCGCGTCGTCGCCCTCCCAGTACTGGAGGAAGTCGTTCGTGCTCACATCGGCCTTGTTCCCGAGCGCGACGAAGTGCGAGATGCCGACGCCGGCGCGATGGGCCTGCTCGAGCAGCGCGACCCCCAGTGGCCCCGACGTGCTGGAGAAGGCCACACGGCCGGGGATCAAGGTGACCGGTGCATACGTGGCCTGCATCGACACCTTCGGCACCGTGCTGATGATCCCCATGCTCGCGGGACCGAGGATGCGCATGCCGTGCCGGTGTGCGATCGACACGAGGTCG
>DATKAS010000088.1:0-2080 GCA_035497855.1 Acidimicrobiales bacterium | reverse complement strand
TCGGCGTCGGAGTGCTGCTCGATGCGCTGACGCACGTCCTCGAGCTTCGCCGCGTCCTGATCGTTGGCCGACTCCGCGTCGAGATAGGCACCCGCCATCATGGAAACCGCGGCCGCGGCTGCACCGGTCGCGCCCGCAAGCAACACCGCGTTCGAGTCGGGGGCGCTCGCGGCGACGCCGAACACGAGCCCGAAGATCGACACGGTGCCGTCTTCCATGCCGAACACGATCGAGCCAACGGATGCATCGAACGAGCGCCGCACCCGCGCCCACACGGTGGGCGGGCGCACGTGGGCATCAGTGACGGTCACCTCGCTGCTCCTCGAGTGAGTCGATCTGCAGATGACGGAGGGCGGATTCGGCGGCGTTGTAGCCGCACATGCCGTGTGCCCCCGCGCCGGGAGGACTTGCCGCCGAGCAGATGAACGTGCCCGGGATCCCGATGCTGTAGGGATCGAGGGCCACCCGCGGTCGCGCCAGCAGCTGCAGTCCTGTGTTGGCCCCGGTGATGATGTCTCCACCGACGTAGTTCGGGTTGTAGGTGGCGAGCTGCGTCGTTGGTCGCACCGCGGTGGCGACGATGCGGTCGCGGAACCCCGGCGCGAACCGCTCTATCTGCTGGAGGATCGCCCCGCTGGCATCGCCCGCGTAGCCGTGGGGCACGTGTGCATAGACCCAGAGGGGATTGATGCCACGGGACGCCCGGCTCGGGTCCGCGAGGTACTGCTGGCCGACGAGCGTGAACGGACGCTCGGGCATCCGGCCGCTCGCGATCATCCGCTCGGTCTCGGCGATCTCTTCGAAGGAGCCACCGAGATGCACGGTCCCGGCCCGACCACAGTCGGGGTTCGTCCACGGCACGTCTCCCTCGATCGCGAGGTCGAGCTTGAACGCGCCCGGCCCATGGCGGTACCGCCTGTATGCGCGCGACACGCGACTCGGCAGACGATCGCCGTAGATGTCGGCGATCGCGCGGGGCGCGAGGTCGAGCAACACGACGTCGGCAGCGGGGACCTCGGCCGCGCTCCTGATCATCGTGCCCGTGTGGATCTTGCCGCCGAGCTCCTCGAGCAGCATCGCGAGCGCGTCGGTGATGGACCGCGAGCCGCCCTCGGCGACTGGCCATCCGTGACGATGACCCGCGGCGATGATGGTTCGTCCGATGGCTGAGGACAACGGACGGTTGAGCGGGACGAACGCGTGAGCGGCGACACCGCCGAACAGAGCCCGCGCCTTCTCCGAGTGCCACCGGCGAGCGGTGATCGACGCAGGGAGGAGCGCTCCCGGCCCGAACCTGGCGAGCCGGATCGGATGCTCAGGCGTGTGGGCGATCGGACGCATGATGTCGTCGGCCAGCGCATCGAAGTCGTTCGCCGACCGCTCGAAGGTTCGTCGCCACTGCTCGCCGTCGGGGCCGAGGCCCGAGGCGGTGTCGTCGACCGATCGCCAGAGAAGTCCGGCTTCGCCGGAGTCGAGGGGGTGGGCGCAGTCGATCTCGGGCCAACGCCAGCGCAGGCCGTACCGCTCCAAGCCCAAACGGCTGAGATAGGGCGAGCCGACGCCCATTGGGTGGAACGCCGAGCAGTGGTCGTGGAGCACGCCCGGCACGGTCAGCTCGCTGGTTCGTGTGCCACCGCCAATGTGGCCCGACGCCTCGAGGACGGTGACGTCGACGCCATGCCGGGCCAACCGGACCGCCGCGGCGAGCCCGTTCGGCCCCGCCCCGACCACGATCGCGGAGCTCATCTCACGGCCTCGGCCATCTCGGGCTCGTTCACCGGGCCGGTGCCGGCGACCGTCGAGGCCGTCCACGTGACCTCCAAAGGAATGGGCCCATCAGGCAGCCAGGGCAGCTGCGCAACCGCGTCCGCGACCTGATATGTCCCGCGTTCGACGACTCCGAGCGCTGCATCGATGACTTTGTATTCCTGATAGGGCGTGTGTATCGGCTGGGACTCGACCCAGGCCACCACGAACTCGCCGGGCTCGAAGCCGCAACGCCGCTGGATCGCTTCGATGAGCTGCTCGTCGTGAAAGTGACCGTCACCGAAGTTGAACCCGACGATCGTGTTGCAGCCGA
>DATKAS010000087.1:0-2180 GCA_035497855.1 Acidimicrobiales bacterium | reverse complement strand
GGACTCGTCGGCGAAGACAAAGGTCACCGTGGGGAGCTCCGTGCGTCAGGCTTCACGGGAGCGAGCGTCTGCCCCACCGATCACTGCGATGACGGGAGCGGCATCGAGGCCTTGCTCTTGCAGCACGCGCCGACAGGTGGGAACGACCGGAAAGCGATCGCGGATCACCAAAGGGTAAGTGAATCTGCTGACGCCTCACGGAGGACCCCAGCGCAGTGCGTACGATCTACGGATGCCCGTGCGCGAAGACCTTGCCGACGCGCACCGGCTCGCGTGGGAGCACATCGCAGCGCCGGGCACGTGGTGGACCGGACCCCAACGCGTCGAGCTCGCACAGACCGCGCTGTTCGCGATCGCCGATCCCGATCCTTCTCCGCCGTGGATCTCGATCACGTCAACTGGAAAGCTGCCCGAACCGCAGCTCGCACCCCGCACGGCGCACGACGTCATGTACCGCATCAGTCGGCACGCGGGCACCATGACCGAGTCGGTGTACCGCGCCGCCGTGGACGAGCTCGGCGAGCTGCCGTACGTCGAGCTCTGCGCGATCTCCTCGACCGTGGCCGCTGTCGCTCGCTTCTGTCGCAACATCGGCGTCGACGTGCCGCGACTCCCGGCGCCGATCGAAGGAGAGCCGACGAGGCAGCGACCCGAGCACCTTGCGCCAGCCCGGTACAACTGGGTGCCGGTCGCAGCGCCCGCCGATGAGGTCGCCGCCGTCGTCCAGGCGTACACCGCGGTTCCCGCCGAGCAGGCGAACACATGGCGCATGGCCGCAGCGCAGTACATGCCGGCAGACGAGATGCTCGATCCCGATTGGCGGCGCCGACCAACCGGGTTGTCCCGAGCACAGATGGAGCTCGTCGCGGCGAGGCTGACGAAGCTGCGCGACTGCTTCTACTGAGTGGCCGCACACGCCAGCATGCTCAGTTGGAGCAGCACCGCAACCGGACAGCAGCTCGATCTCTCCGCCGTCGCCGAGGGTCGCGCCGGCGTCGGCCTCGCCCACGGCGACGCGCTGTTGCACTTCGCCAGCGCGTGCGGCGGGAACGACGATGCCGAGCTGGCCGCCGCTCGCGCCGCGCTGGTCGCCGAGACCGACGAGGCGTTCATGGTGGATGCCGCCGCGGTCGCGGCGAACTTCGAGATGATGACGCGCCTCGCGGACGGCACCGGCGCGGCCATGCCGGCCGAACGCCTCGAGCGCTCGGCGCAGGCGATCGAGGTGATGGGGATCGAGGACCTCACCAGCCGACGGTGAGCTTCGGGCACGCCTCGACAATGATTGCGGGGTGACGACCCCGACGCTCGAGCTCGAGCGCCGCACCTACCCAGTGGTGTTGCCCAAGCTCAGCGACCCGCGCCTGCACGTCGCCGCGATCATCATCACGATCCACGTGCTCGGGCAGACCGAGCTGCGATTCCACGTGACCGTGCCCCAGATCCTCGCCTCGATCCTCACGTGCGCCGCGATGGAGGTCGCGATCACGTTCCGGCGCCGCCACGCGTTCGTGTGGCCGGCGAGCGCGATGTTGACCGGCAGCGGCGTGGCGTTGATCTTGCGGGTGCCGAGCACCCCGGTCGGTGACCATTGGAGCTTCCACGCGTGGTGGGTCTTCGCCGCTGTCGGTGCGTTCTCGCTCTCGACGAAGTACCTCATCCGGTACCGCGGCTCGCATGTCTTCAACCCGTCGAACGTCAGCCTCGTCATCGTGTTCATCGTGTTCGGGAGCACTCGCCTCGAGCCGCTCGACTTCTGGTGGGCGCCACTCGGAACGGGGATGTACCTCGCGTACGCGGTGATCCTCATCGGTGGGCTGCTGATCACCGCGCGCCTCAAGCTGCTCGCGGCCGCGGCGACGTTCTGGCTGACGCTGGCGGCCGGCCTCGGCGTGCTCGCTGCGTCGGGACACTCGATGGTGGCGCGCTGGGCGTTCGCGCCCGTGACCGGGTTCGACTACTGGCGGGTGATCCTGTTTTCGCCGGAGGTGCTCATCTTCCTGTTCTTCATGATCACCGACCCGAAGACAGTGCCAACGGGACGCACCGGCCGCATCGTCTTCGGGTTCTTGGTCGCCGTCACGAGCACGTTGCTCATGGCGCCGCAGACGACCGAGTTCGGCACGAAGGTCGCGCTGCTCGGCGGTCTCGCCCTCGTGTGCGCAGCGCGTCCCATCCTC
>DATKAS010000086.1:0-3401 GCA_035497855.1 Acidimicrobiales bacterium | reverse complement strand
AACCTCATCCTCGAGCTCCTCGCGGCATGAGCACGCGCTGGGTGCGGCACCTCCGCGTCAACCTGGCGCTGCACGAGCTGCGGGGCGGCGCCGACCGCCCGCTGCTCCTCCTGCACGGTCTCGGCGAGCGCACCCCGAATCAGGTGCCGGCCTACGTGGCGAGCTGGCCGGGCTCGGTCTGGGGGCTCGACTTCACGGGGCACGGTGACTCCGACGTGCCGAGCGGCGGTGGCTACACGTGCGAGGTGCTGATGGGCGACGCGGATGCGGCGCTTGCTGAGATCGGAGCAGCGACGATCCTCGGGCGGGGGCTCGGTGCGTATGTCGCGCTGCTGATCGCGGGCGCTCGCCCCGAGATGGTCCGCGGGGTGATCCTCGCGGACGGTCCGGGCCTTGCCGGAGGCGGCACGGGGCCCTCGTCGACGATGCTCGTCGGGATCGGCGACGGTGCCGTCGTGCCACCCGATCCGTTCGCGCTCGCCGAGCTCGCGCGCGACGTGCGACCGCCGGACTATGCGGCCACGTTCGCACGGCAGGTCCTGACGCTCGGCGAGCTCTCGAACCCCGTGACCGTGAGCGCGCGGTGGCGGCCGCCGTGGTTGGAGGCCGTGGTGAGCGAACCCGGTGTGGTCGAGTCGTCGATCGAGGAGGCGCTGGCCGCGTACGCGAAGGTGTGACGGTCAGCGCTGCCGCCACGCGACGTAGTACGCGAGCTCGACCAGCTCGTCACGCGCGAGGCCGGCGATCGGCGCTCGTTCGATCGCGCGCACCGCTTGGTCGGTCAACGCAGTGATCGCCGCCTCGGCCTCTGCTTGCGCGCCGGTGTCCACGATGACGGCTTGCAGCGCGGCGACCTCCTGCTCGTCGAGGTCGGGGGCGCCGACGCGGTGCAGCAGCTCGGCGTGCTGTTTGTCGGCCCGACTGGCGGCGATCGCCAGCATCGGCGTCGGCTTGCCCTCCCGGAGGTCGTCGCCGACGGGCTTGCCCGTGAGTGACGACTCGCCGAACGCGCCGAGCATGTCGTCGCGGAGCTGGAACGCGTCGCCGAGCGGCAGCCCGTACGCGGAGAGCGCCGGCGCGAGCTCACCGAACCGACCGGCGAGTGCCGCGCCGAGGTGGAGCGGTCGTTCGACCGTGTACTTGCCGGACTTGTAGCGCGCGATGCGCTCCGCCGCGACGCGGTTCGTCTGGCCCCGTGCGGTGCCGACGATGTCGAGGTATTGCCCGATGTTGAGCTCGATGCGCAGCTCGTGCCAGACGGCCATCGCCTCCGCGTTGGACGCGGGCAGGTACTGATCGGCGTATACGAACGCAAGGTCCCCCAGCAGGATCGCGACGCCTTCACCGAATCGGCGCGGCTCGCCGCGCCACCCCTCGACCTCGTGGCGGTCGGAGTAGTCGAGATGCGCGGTGCGGGCGCCCCGTCGCGTCGACGAGCCGTCCATCACGTCGTCGTGAATGAGCGCGAAGGCGTGCAACAGCTCGAACGCCGCGCCGGCATCGGCGACGACCGGGTCGTCGGGGTCGCCCCCGGCGCCGACGAACCCCCAGTGGCAGAAGGCCGGACGAAGCCGCTTGCCGCCTGCGAGCAGCAGGGCGCGGAGCGACTCGAGCGGCGCGACGATCTCCTCATCGAGCGCACGCCACCGTTCGGTCTCGACCTCGAGCAGCGTGCGCAGGCGCTGCTCGACGCGGTCGGCGATCAGCGTGAGGCTCGCGGGGGCGGCGCGCATCGCACCGAGCCTAGGGCGAGGACGTGTCGCCCATGTCCTCGAGCTGCGTGACCACGGCCTCGACCTCGACTCGGGCGGCTGCGATCCGCGCCTTGCACATACGGATGAGCTCGGCGGCTCGTTGCACCTGACGGGCCAGCTCGTCGACGTCGACGTCGGGCCGCTCGAGCTGCTCGAGGATCTGTTCGAGCTCGGCGACCGCCTCGCCGTAGCCGATCGACGCATCGCTCATGACGCCGCGCTCCTCATCGCACGACCTCGCTCACGATCTCGCCGTCGGCGACCGTCGTCACGATGCGGTCACCGATCGGGACGGCCGCCGCGGTGCGCACGACCGCTCCGCGCTCGTCACGCGTGATCGAGTACCCCCGTTCGAGGACTCGTGCGGGATCGAGCGCCTTGACCCGGGCGGCCACGCTGTCGATGTGACGATCGGCGGCGAGGAGCGCAGCGGGCGACCTCGCAGCCACACGAGCCGCGGTGCGATCGACCCGTTGGCCAGCAGCGTGAAGGTGCGTCGCGGCCGATCGACCGGCGCGCTCGGCGGCGGTCTGCACTGAGTGCGCCGCCGCGTCGAGCGCTCGGTTGACGTCGCGCTGCACCAGCGCGGCGCGATGGCTCACGGTCTGCTCGCTGCGATCGAGTGCGACCCTGGCGGCGCGCGCGATCGAGATCGCAGACCTGTCGAGCACAGCGAGGGACGCGCTGACGACGTCGATGAGGTGCGCCGCGCACGCGGTCGGCGTCTTGAGCGACGTATGCGCGACGAGGTCGGCGATCGCACGGTCGACCTCGTGGCCGATGCCCGTGAGCACCGGCACCGGCATCGCCGCGATCGCGCGAGCGATCGACTCCGCGTCGAACACGGCCAGCTCGTTGCGGCTCCCGCCTCCCCTGATCACCACGACGACGTCGACCGGGCATCGGGCGAGCGCGGCGAGCGCTCGGCCGACGGACTCGACCGCGTCGGCCCCCTGCACCCTGCTGTCTGCGACGAGCACCTGCCACGCGAAGCCGCTCGCCTCGAGCTCGTGCATGAAATCGGCGTACGCGGCGGTGTCGCGGCTGGTCACCATGCCGAGACGCAGGGGCACGGCGGGCAGCACGTGGCGCCGGTTGCGCTCGAGCAGCCCTTCGGCCGTGAGGGCCCGGATCAGCCGGTCGCGATCCTGGGCGAGCCGGCCCAACGTGTACGTGGGGTCGATGCCCGACATGCGCAGGTTGACCTGGCCGCGAGCCTCGTACAGCTCGACCCGGCCCATGATCCGGATCTCGAGGCCGTTCTCGAGCCGCATACGGTGCCGCGCGAGGTGGCGCTCGACGGCCTCGGCGGTCGCTCGGAACAGCGCGACGCGGAGGGCGACTCGTTCGTTGCCGACCCCTTCGACCAGGTCGAAGTACACGTGGCCGGCCGCGGACCTGCTGAGCGAGTCGATCTCGCCGCGCACCCACACCTCGGCGGGGAAGCCGCGCCGCACGGCCGCCCCGATCGCGGTCGCGAGCTCGCTCACGCGGTATGTATCCGTCGGGTCGACGTCGAGGTCGAAGGAAGGTTGGCTCATGGGGCCCCGCCATACTGCCCTCTGGCGGGCGCCCCGCTCATCTGCTCGAGGAGGACACCCGCGTGCACACCCGCATCGGTGACGGCGTGATCCAGATCGACACCTT
>DATKAS010000085.1:0-4463 GCA_035497855.1 Acidimicrobiales bacterium | reverse complement strand
GGCGATTCCGGCGATCGAGATCGCTGGCGCGGCGACGGCGCTCGACATCGACGTGGTCGTCGTCGAGGGAGTGGCTGCAGCGGTGCAGCGCGCCCTCGACGAAGCGCTCGCCGACGACCTCGTGCTGATCACGGGCTCGCTCTACGTGGTCGGCGAGGCACGGGGTCGCCTCGTCTCCTGACTGCGCCCACCTGTACCCTCGCCGCCCATGGATCGGACACTTGTCATGGCGAAGCCCGATGCAGTCGAGCGAGGGCTCGTCGGTGAGATCGTCGCTCGGTTCGAGCGCCGAGGCCTGAGGATCGTGGCGCTCGAGATGCGCCAGATCGACGAGGCGACGGCAGCTCGTCACTACGCGGAGCACGACGGCAAGCCCTTCTACGGCGATCTGATGTCCTTCATCACACGCGGCCCCGCTGTGCTGATGATCGTGGAAGGCCCTGAAGACACCTGGAAGGTCGTCCGCACGATGATGGGCGCGACGAACCCGCGGGAGGCGGCGCCGGGCACCATCAGAGGCGATCTCAGCGTGATCTTCACCGAGAACCTGATCCACGGCAGCGACGGTCCCGAGTCAGCAGAACGAGAGATCGAGATCTTCTTCCCGTCCTTGTGACATCGGCGCCTGTCGCCCGCCTCGGTCGCATCTGAGGGCAACCGATAGGCTTTCGCCGGTCATGGCTCGAGACAAGCACTTCGCGTCCGTGATGGGACGAGACATGGCCGTTGACCTGGGCACGGCGAACACACTCGTCTATGTGCGGGGTCGCGGCATCGTGTTGAACGAGCCGAGTGTCGTCGCCGTCAACGTCCGCGACGGACGACCTCTCGCGGTGGGTCTCGAGGCCAAGCGGATGATCGGTCGCACACCGAGCCACATCCAGGCGATTCGTCCGCTGAAGGACGGCGTCATCGCGGATTTCGACATCTGCGAGAAGATGCTGCGCTACTTCATCCACAAGGTGCATCAGCATCGGTTCGTCAAGCCGCGCATGGTGATCTGCGTGCCATCGGGCATCACCGGCGTCGAGCAGCGTGCAGTGCAAGAAGCTGCCGAGTACGCCGGCGCGCGCAAGCCCGCCTACATCATCGAGGAGCCGATGGCCGCGGCGATCGGCGCGGGGCTCCCGGTGCAAGAGCCGACCGGCAACATGATCGTCGACATCGGTGGGGGCACGACCGAGGTCGCGGTCATCTCGCTCGGCGGCATCGTCGCGAGCCAGTCGGTGCGCGTCGGAGGCGACGAGCTCGACGAAGCGATCATCCAGTACATCAAGAAGGAGTACTCGCTCGCGTTGGGGGAGCGCACCGCCGAGGAAGTGAAGATGGTCCTCGGGTCCGCGTGGCCGATGAAGCAAGAGCTCCAAGCCGAGATCCGCGGTCGTGACCTCGTCACCGGGTTGCCGAAGACGATCGCGACGTCGACCGAGGAGATCCGTGAAGCGGTGAACGAGCCCGTCACGGCGATCGTCGACGCGGTGAAGGCGACGCTCGACAAGACACCGCCCGAGCTCGCTGCCGACATCATGGAGCAGGGCATCGTGATCACGGGAGGCGGCGCGCTCCTCCAAGGTCTCGACGCGCGGCTGAACCACGAGACGGGCATGCCGATCGTGGTCGCAGACAATCCGTTGCACTCGGTCGCGCTGGGATCGGGTCAGTCTCTCGAGGAGTTCGAGGCCCTGAAGGGCGTCCTCTTCTCGGCAGCGCAGCGTTGAGGGGACCACGCTGGTGGCTCTCTCTCGACGCACCGGGCGGAACCGGTTCATCCTGCCGGTCCTGATCCTCGTCTCGATCACGATCATCACGCTCGACTACCGAGGCGTCGGGTTCATCGACTCCGCGCGCAACACGTCGATCGACGTGGTGTCGCCGGTCACCGACAACTTGAAGAAGGTGTTCCGCCCCTTCACCAACGTGTGGAACGGAGTCTTCCGCTACGACGCGGTGAACAAGGAGAACCAGCGGCTGCGCGCCGAGCTCGATCAGACCCGGGGCTCGACGCTCGCAGCCGTCGACGCCGAGCGGCAGCGCCAAGAGCTCCTCGCACTCCTCAACCTCGACTACCTGGGCAACGTCCCCACAGTCGCGGCTCGGGTCGTCTCCGGTGCACCGTCGAACTTCGACGCGACGATCGAGATCGACCGCGGTTCCAACGCGGGCATCGAGCCGGGGATGCCGGTCGTCACGGGCGCGGGCCTGGTCGGAAACGTCGTGCGGGTCACGGGCCAGCGCTCGATCGTTCGGCTGCTGACCGACCCGAGCTTCGCCGTCGGCGTGTCGGTGCCGACCGCCGATGACGATGGCGTCATCAAGGGCAAGGGTCCCGACCGGCCGCTGGGCCTCGACCTCATCGACGCGCAGAGCAAGGTCGGCGTCGGGAGCGTCGTCATCACGAGTGGCCAGGAAGGCAGCGACTACCCGGCGGGCATCCCTGTCGGCGTGGTGCGGACGGTCCGGCATCCGGCCGGCGCGTTGCAGCTCGACATCACGGTCGACCCGGCGGCCGACCTCGATCACCTCGACTTCGTCAAGGTCGTGCAATGGGAGCCGGGGTCGTAGTGCTCCGGCCGCTCATCCGACTCGCGCTCGTCATCGTCGCAGCGCTGCTGCTCCAGCTCTCGTTGATCTCTCAGATGCACGTGCTCACCGCGACGGGCGACGTGCTGCTCCTCCTCGCGATCGCGGCAGGCATCGCAGCAGGGCCGGAGTGGGGCGCGCTCACCGGCTTCATGGCGGGGCTCGCGTTCGATCTCGTGCTGCAGACGCCGTTCGGTCTGTCAGCCCTCGCGTACTGCATCGTCGGATACGTCGTCGGGCGCGTGCAGACCGGCATCTTGCGTGCAGCATGGTGGGTCCCGATGGTGACCGCGTTCATCGCGAGCGCGGCGGGTGTGGTGTTGTTCGCGGTGCTCGAGGCCCTGCTCGGCGACACACATGTCTTCGACCGCCGGCTCATCGCCGTCGTGGGCGTCGTGTCCGTGCTCAACGCGCTGTTGGTGCCGCCAGTGATCAGAGTGCTGCGCTGGGTGTTTGCCGAGGATGCCCTGCACCAGACGCATGCATGGCAGTGACCGAGTCGCAGTGACTGTCCCCGACCAGGCCCGAGCGGGCAGAATCTAGGGATGCTGTTGGGCGGAGGAACCCAGCCGCGGGTGTGCGCGGCGTGGGCGGGAACCGCATGACGAGCGACTCCCCCCATCTGCGGATGGGAGTGCTGGGTGTCGTCGTCATCAGCTTGTTCGCCGCCCTCTTCTCCCGCCTCTGGTTCCTCCAGGTGATGTCTTCCCCGACGCTCACGGTCGCGGCGCAGACGAACCGCGAGCGCATCGTCGCGATCCCGCCGGTGCGAGGCCGCATCCTCGACCGCGAAGGCCGCGTGCTCGCGGACAACCGGCTGTCGAACGTGGTGACGATCGATCGCAAGGAGCTCGTGCAGTCGAAGACGCGTGACACGCTTCTCGCCGAGCTCGCGCCCATCCTCGGCGAACCGATCGACGAGCTGCACAGGCGCATCACTGACGCCCGCTACTCGCCTTTGCTGCCTGTCCCGCTCGCGGAGGACGTGCCCGAGTCGACGGTCGTGCACATCGCGGAGAACCAGGACGAGTTCCCCGGCGTCGAGGCGAAGGAGGTCGCGGTGCGCGTGTACCCGTACGGCACGCGCGCGGCGCACGTCATCGGATACGTCGGTGCGATCAACGACACCGAGTACTCGTCGTTGAAGGATCAGGGCTATTCGCTCGAGGATGAGGTCGGCAAGGACGGCGTCGAGAAGACCTTCGAGAAGGACCTGCGCGGCACCCCCGGCTCGATCACGCTCGAGGTCGACTCACGGGGACGCGTCCTGCGCGAGCTGAGCCGCACCGACGCGATCCCGGGCCACGACGTGCAGCTCACGATCGACCTCTCGGTGCAAGCGCTCGCCGAGGACGCGCTCGCGAAGGCACTGATCAACGCGCGCACGCACACGCCGAAGGACAACCCGAACCACTTCGCCGCTCCCGCCGGCTCCGTCGTGGTGCTCGACCCCACCAACGGGTCGATCGTCGCGATGGCGTCGTATCCGACGTTCGACCCCCGCGAGTTCGTGGGTGGCATCGACCCGAACCGCTACCAGCAGCTGCTCGACCCCGCGAACAACTTCCCGCTCACCAACCGAGCGATCGCAGGCCAGTACGCGCCGGGGTCGACGTTCAAGCTGATCACCGCGGCTGCGGGGCTCGGTGCAGGCGTCATCTCCTCGGGCACCCGGTTCCTGGACTCGGGGCACTACACCGTCCCGGACTGCAAGGGCGAGAAGTGCACGTTCAGCAACGCGGGCGGCGAGCAGAACGGCTGGGTGACGATGCAAACCGCGCTCGCCGCATCGAGCGACGTCTACTTCTATTCGATCGGCGCAGATCTGTGGCGCTTCCGCGACAAGTACGACCTCGCGATCCAGAACACCGCCTCGTCGTTCG
>DATKAS010000084.1:0-3110 GCA_035497855.1 Acidimicrobiales bacterium | reverse complement strand
TCTTGCGCATCACCTCCGACGCGTGCGAGAAGTCGCCGTCCATGCGAGCCGCTTCGTCGCGGGCGGCGACGACGATGAGACCGCTCTCACCCTTGTCGAGGAGCTCACCGAGTTCGTCGAGATCCTTGCGGTCGAGGCCTTCGGCGACGTGTCCGGCGAGAGCGCCGATGACCGCGCCACCGCCGGTGCCGACGAGGAGAGCAGCTCCGAACGCGGCACCGGGGAACAACGCGACGATCGCGCCGACGGCGAGCCCGATGCCGGCGCCGGCCCATCCACCCAAGCGGGTGGGTTGCTCGTGCTTCTTCACGATCTCGACGTTGCCGTCGGTGGTGCGCGTCAACACGGCGGCGTCGAACGTGTCCATCATGTCGGCGTCGTAGTAGAGCGACTTGATGCGCGCGTAGTCGGCCTCAGCGCCGGCGAGCGCCGGGTACACGGCCGCGATCGTGACGAAATCCGTGTCGTGGTCATGGTCCATCGGGGTGCTCCTCGTTCTCGTGTCCCTCATCGGGGAGGGGCCCGAGGCTCAGCTGACCATGCCGGAGATGACGCGTCGTCCGTGGTGGCTACTGATTTGCGAGTGCTGCATCACACACGTGAACGCGTGAGGTCGAGCGCGACGCCTGGTACCAGCATCTTGTCGAGCACGGTTCCTGGAGCGCGGTGTCGAACAGCCTCGGTGCGAGGTCGCGCTCCCTGTCGGGAAGGCGCACTCGATGTCCCAGGCCGTCAAAGAGCCCGACGCTGCGACGTCCGGTTGGTCCGCGCGCCTTCGAGCCTCGTTCCACCACTCTGCGGGCGACATCGTCTTCGGCATGGAGGACGGGACGGTGTCGATCTTCGGACTCGTGTTCGGCGTCGCCGCAAGCGCGCCCGATGCTCACGCGGTCTTGCTCGCCGGCGCAACTGGTGCGATCGCCGCCGCGGTGTCGATGATGGCCGGCACCTATCTCGACGTCGAATCGGAGAACGACGCGCAGGCTGCGGCGATCGAAGAACGCCAGCGGAGTCTGCAACAGGATCCCGACACGGCGCTCCGGGACGAGCGGGAGCGCCTGACCCGCGCGGGCTTCGCAAGCGGTGAGATCGAGTCGATCGTGTCCATCCTCAGCCGGCATCCGGACACGGCCTCGACTTTGGACAGCGCCTTCCAACTCGGCATCGCTCCCACGTCGGCCGAGCAACCGGCGGTGCAGGCGGCGTGGATGTTCTTCTCAGATCTCTTCGCCGCGTTCGTGCCCGTCGTACCGTTCGCGATCTTCGCCCTCGGCACGGCGCGGATCGTGTCGCTCATCGTCACCACGGTGCTGCTGGTCCTGCTCGGAGTGGGCCGAGCCCGGCTCGGACACAAGTCGGTGGTCGCGACGACATTCGAGACCATTGCGATCGCGGCCGGCGCGGCGCTGGCGGGTGTGCTCGTGAGCCGACTGATCGCGTGACGAGAGCTCGCCGCGTTTCCGCCGTGTCACAGACGTCCGTGAGCGCGTGATGAGCTCTGGACGTGTTCGGGCACAGCATGCGGTGGCCGAGCGAGACCCCTCTGGCGACGAGGAAGGGCCGTGGCGCTTCGGATCGTTCGGGCCGGCGTCGGAGGAGCCGTACCGGCGACGACCGAGTGACTACGTGCGACTCGTCGTCGCCGTGACCCTGATCGCGATCACGTCTCTCCACGAAGGCCACGCCACACAGAGCGAACGAGCGCTCTTCGAGTTCTTCAACGGGTTCCCCGACGATCTCCGCGGGATCTTCAGTGCGCTCTCTGGAGTCGGCGTGCTCTGGCCGATCGCCTTGTTCGCCGTCGCCGCCTTCGTCGCACACCGGAGACGGCTTGCTCGTGACCTCGCGATCGCCGCGGCCGGCGCGTGGGTCGTCGGCCGCATCCTCGGCGCGGTCGTGACCGAGCACGCGACGCTCGGCGCCGGCATCAAGGTCTTCACCCGACTGCACGAGAGCCCATCGTTCCCGTATGTTCCCTTGGCCGTGATCACGGCCGTGATCTGTGCCGCGGCGCCGTACGTGATGCGGCCGGTGCGTCGGGGTGGACAGATCGTCGTCCTCGTCTTGGCATTGGCTGCGTTGTATCTCGGCACCAGCTTCCCCAACGGGGTCGTCGCCGCGGTCGCGCTCGGTTGGGGAGTCGCGGCCGGCGTGCACCTGATCTTCGGCTCGCCGGGCGGACGGCCGACGCGCCAGCAGGTCCGCGCCGCGCTGGCCGAGCTCGGCCTGCCGATTCGGGACGTGCAGCTGGCGCCGTACGTCCGCCAGGACGGGACGGTCATGTGGGCACACGACGACGGCGGGCGGGTGGCCATACGGGTGCTGGGCCGTGACGAGGCGGACGCCCAGCTCCTGTCCAAATTCTGGCGACTGGTGCTTTACAAGGACGGTGGGCCCGAGCTCCATCTGACTCGGCTGGAGGACGTCGAGCAGGAGGCATTCGCGCTCCTCCTCGCGGAGCGGGCGGGGGCGTTCGTGCCGAGCGTGCTCGTCGTCGGCACCGCCGGACGCGGTACGGCCCTGCTGGCGACCCGTGCGCTCGAGGGAGTGCCACTCGCCCAGCTCCGTGCATCCGAGGTCACGGACGGCACGCTGCGCGAGGTGTGGCACAACATCGCGGTGCTCCACGACGCCGGTGTCACCCACGGGCGACTCAACGCGCACCATGTCCTGCTGACCGACTGTGGGCCTGAAATCGTCGACTTCGCCGACGCGTCGTCGCGTCACTCGGACACTCGGCGACAGGGTGACGTCGCCGAGTTCCTCGTGAGCAGCGCGACCATCGTCGGCGAGGGTCGGGCAGTCTCGTGCGCGTTGCACGTGCTCGGGGCCGACGAGCTTGCATCGTCGCTTCCGTACCTCCAGACGCCGGCATTGAGCCGCGAGATGCAGCGCCACCTCCCGCGAGAGCGAAGAGCGCTCCGAGATGTGATGGCGACCCTGCGCGCGGAGGTTGCCCACGCGACTGGTGCTGAGGCGCCGCAACTGCAACAGCTCCACCGGGTCGACGCGTCCGGTCTCCTCATGGCGATCGGATCGCTCATCGCGATTGCCGTGCTGTTCAGCCAGATCGGCGACCCGGCCGCCTTCTGGAACACCGTGGCGTCGGC
>DATKAS010000083.1:0-5614 GCA_035497855.1 Acidimicrobiales bacterium | reverse complement strand
CTCGTCTCTCCCGCGGCGAAGAGCGCTGGCGTCTCGAGACCGCGGATGCGTCTTCCCCGGCTGCGATCGACCGCCAGGCCGGTGTCGAAGCCACCACATCGTCCACTGGGTGGACGGCGGCCGGACTGATCTCGACGACTTGTGCCTGTTGTGCGAGGCGCATCATGACGCAGTGCACGACCGGGGTTTCGGGCTCACGCGCGATCCCGACGGAGCGATCGTGGTGACGCGCCCGGACGGTCAGACGCTCTGACTGGTGAGGTCCGACTCGACGGTCACGTACTTGTCGAGGTCACCCGCGTCCGCGCGCTCGCCCGCGGGCGCGCACACCCACAGGCCCCAGTCACGCGGCGCGAGCTCGACCGTGATCGTGTCGAGCTCCCCGAACGTGCCGCGGCGCCAGTCGTAGACCGATTGCGTGTCCGCGAGCGCGAGCGAGTCGGTGACCACGCGTCGCTCCGTGGCTGTGTTGATCGCGACGACGTAGGTCCACGTCTTGCCGTCTCGCGTCGAGGTGGTCGTTGCCCACGCGAGTCGCTCGCCGCGCGCCGGCTCGCCGAACAGGCACGCGTCGATCATGCCGATGGGCCGGTCGACGTGTCGGATGCGGCCGTCGGCGTCGCACGTGCGCATCACGACCGAACGATCGGTTCGGCCGATGCGGTCGCCGATGCCGACCGGTCCACTCGACATGCAGGCCAGCAGCGCTTCGAGCTCGGCGTGCTCATCGCCATCGATGGCGTCGGCGTCCGGGCCGGGACGGCTCGAGAAGAAGCAGTCCTTGAATGCCCGCAAACCCAGCGCGCCGGCGAGGCGATTGACGGTCAGATACCAGGTCCACAGGAACGCGGGATCGTCAGCAAACCGATAGTCGTCACTCGTCCGTACGGCCACGACATGATCCAGCGTGGCCGCGAGCACGATGTCCGCCGGCGTCGCCATGCACCAGATGAGGTCGACGCCGATCTCCTCGGCGAGGTCATCGAGGCCGCGCTGCCAGTCCGCAGCCCTGTCCGGCGCGGCGCGCAAGGCTCGCACGCCGAACCAGTACAGCAACATCCAGTCCTGCTCGATCGCGCACACGCCCCACCGCCGCGCATCCTCGAACCATCGCCGGAAGAACGCGGGGTCGGTCGGATGGGCAGCGAGCACGTCACTCCACCATTCCCCTTCCGTGACGTACGGCGACTCGGGGGAGATGTGCCGAGCGTGGATGACGAGCGGTGCACCACCGAGCCGGCGCGTGAGCTCCTCGATCGGATCACGACCCGTTGACGGCGGATCGAACGCGTCGGCACGTGGCTCCCACACCATCAATCCCGACGGAGGCACCTCCTCCGGATAGCCGATCTCGGTGATCGGCCGCGCCACCTCGTGCTGGTAGCACCACGAGTCCAGCTCGACAGCGTTGACCGGCACGCCGTCGGCCCGCAGCCGTTCGACGACCTCGCAGACGCTCGTCCCGATCGTGCGACCGGCCTCGGTCCGGTACCAATACGCCGCGCCGTTGTCGGTCCAGTACGACACGTGCGACGTGATCGGGTTCGCAGCTGCCGGCATCCGTGGGCGCCCGTCGCGAACCTCGCTTCCCCACTGGTCGAGCAGCTCGGCGGCCGACTCTCCGACGAAGATGCCGAGCGTCGTGGAGAAGCCGGCCGGCGCTTCGTCGAGATCGCCGTGCCACCCCCAGCGGAGCTGTCCGTCGACGACCGCGATCACCTGCTCGTGCGGATGGTCCAACGGCGCCATCAGGACGTGCACGTGACCGACGCGGGCGAGCAGGACGCCGAGCGCTGGAAGCGACCGCAGGTTCGGGGCGGGGGCGAAGTCGAAGTCGAGGGAAGGACCCGCAACCACGGGAAGTGCGAACTGCGTGTACGCGAAGCCGAGGAACTGAGGCTCGCCCTCGAACCCGACCCCAACGCTCGCGGACGGTCGGGAGAACGATCCGGTCGCGGTCCCCGTCTGGTCCCGTGTCGCGGTCAACCGAAGGCGCGCGCTCCGGGCTTCGCCCTCCTGGTCGAGCACCACGTCCTTCGGAAGCACGGCGTCGGCCACGTGCACGAGCCGGTCGATCATCGTCAACCGCCGACGCTCAACCGGTCGCCAGCACCGTCTGCGTCTGCGTGGTGAGGCTGACGAGCCGACCGTCGGCGTCGCGAACCTGCGTCTGCAGCACGATCGTCGACCGACCGACGTGCACGGGCGCGCACTCGGCGGTCACCGTGCCGCCAGTGACAGCGCGCAGGAAGTTCGTCTTCGACTCGAGCGTCGACGTCCGCGCGCCCGCGGGAAGGTTCAAGAACGCGCACACGGCCCCGAGGGTGTCGGCGAGCGTCATGAGCACGCCGCCGTGCAACACGCCGGCAGTGGTGCACAGATCCTCACGATGCACGAGGGAGCCCGTCACACCCTGCGGTGATGCCCCGGTGAGCTCGATCCCGATCGTGCCTGCGAGCGGCATCATCGCCGTCATCTCCGAGAGGTCCACAACCGCACGGTACGCGGCAATTCACCCTCACGCTTCGCGCCGAAGCTGTCGATCCTCTCTCGTGGACCGGAGCACACCTCGTGTGCTCGTCGCCGAGGCTGACGACGGCATTCGGGGCCTCCTGGACGCCGCCTTGTGCGGCGATGGCCTTCACGTGGTCGCCGCGCGCGACAGCAACGAAGCAGTGTCCGCACTCGCGCTCGAGCGCATCGACGTGCTCGTGGCCGACACCGATCTGACGCCGATGAGCGGCGTCGAGCTGTGCGTGCGACTGCGCAGCCAGCTCGTCGACATCCCGATCGTGTTCATCACGAAGGACGCTGCGCTCGAGGAGCGCATCGACGCGTTCCTCGCCGGCGGCGATGCCGTCCTCGAGCATCCGGTGCATGTCAACGAGCTTGTTGCGCGCGTGCGCAGGATCCTTTGGCGCGTCGAGATCGCCGCAGGTCAGAGTGCGCGTGTCGCTGATGTCTCGCTCGACGACGAGCGCGGCGTCGTGCTGCATCACGGCATCCCGATCGACCTCTCGATGACCGAGTACCAGCTGCTGCGCTACTTGCTCGTGAATCGTGGTCAGACGCTCAGCCGCGGCCAGATCCTCCAGTCGATCTGGGGAAGCGAGCGGTGCTCCCCCAAGCTCGTCGACGTGTACGTCGGCTACCTGCGCAAGAAGCTGCCCGACTCGGTGAACATCCGGAGCGTGCGCTCACTCGGGTACGTGCTCGAACCGACACCACGCTGATCGAGCCGCCACCAGCTCTTGCCGACCTGCCAACCGGCTGCCAGAGCCCTCTTGCCGTCCCCGCTCAGGCTCTCGCCTGATCCCCGACGTCCGCGTACGCGGGCGGCACGGGGCCGTGGGGACTTGCAGGAGGTTGGGATGTCGATTCCCAAGCACATCGCACGACGCAAGAGGAGGACGAGAGGGCGGGTGTCGCTGGGCCTCGTGCTCGCGACCGCTGCTCTCGGTGTCCCGACGATGTCGTCGGCGCAAGATGCGAGCACGACGACCACGACCAGCACCAGCAGCACCAGCACGAGCACGAGCACGACGGTTGCACCTGCAACCGCTTCGGCGCAGGCAAGCTCCGACGCTGCTCGGGACGGCAGCAGGGACTTGCCGCTGGAGGTGCGCTCACTCGATGGCTCGGCGAACAACCAGCGGCACCCGAGCTGGGGCGCAGCCGGGCAGATCTACCTGCGCGAGGCGAGCACGAACTACGCGGACGGCCGAAGCGCCATGGTGCAAGGCCCGAACGCCCGGTACATCAGCAACCGCATCTTCAACGACAGCGGCCAGAACGTCTTCTCGATGCGCGGCGCCACCCAATGGGTGTGGACGTGGGGCCAGTTCCTCGATCACACCTTCGGTCTGCGCCAGGACGGTGGCGAGAGCGCACCGATCCCGTTCGACGAGAACGATCCCCTGGAGGCGTTCCAGAACGACCTCGGGACCATCGACTTCGCCCGTTCCGCCGCGGCACCCGGCACCGGCACGAGCTCTCGCAACCCGCGACAGCAGGTGAACACCGTCAGCTCGTTCATCGACGCGTTCGCGGTCTACGGAGGGACGGACGACCGCCTCGAGTGGCTGCGCGACGGACCCGTCAACGGGAACCTCGACGACAACGCGGCGACGCTCATGCTGCCGGGCGGCTACCTGCCGACAGCGACGGCACGCGGCAACGCGGCAACAGCTCCCCCGATGGAGCTCCAAGGGCCGCTGCAAGGCAACCCGAGCGCATCCATCGAAGCCGGCGATCGTCGGGCGAATGAGAACATCGCCCTCACGGCGACGCACACGCTGATGGCGCGAGAGCACAACCGCATCGTCGGCCTGCTGCCGAGGAACCTCTCCGATCAGGCCAAGTTCGAGATCGCTCGGCGCGTCGTCGGAGCGGAGGAGCAGTACATCACGTACAACGAGTTCCTCCCGGCGGTGGGCGTGCAGCTGCCCGCCTATCGCGGCTACGACCCGAGCGTGAACCCGGCGCTGTCGAACGAGTTCGCGACCGTCGGCTATCGCGTCCACAGCATGATCCACGGCGAGTTCGAGATCGAGGTCTCCGCGACTCGCTACACCGCGGACCAGCTCGCCGCGTTCGAGAGCGAAGGCATCGAGGTCGAGCACGAGGGCGGGAACGTCGTGCTCGTGGTCCCGCTCGACGTGGCGTTCGGCAACCCGGCGTTGGTGCCGCAGATCGGGCTCGGCCCGATCCTTGCTGCGCTCGGCGGGGAGTCGCAGTACGCGAACGACGAGCAGATGGACAACCAGCTCAGGAGCACGCTGTTCGAGCTCCCTGCTCCGGGCAGCGACCCCACGTTGTGCACCGGCGCCGACGCTCCCCCGTCGTGCTTCCGTGGCGTGACCGACCTCGGCGCGCTCGACGTGCAGCGCGGTCGTGACCACGGGATGCCCACGTACAACGACCTCCGTCGTGCGTACGGGCTCGCACCGAAGACGTCGTTCACGTCGATCACCGGCGAGTCGACGGAGTCGTTCCCGCGCGATCCGCTCATCAACCAGCGTGATCCGATCAACGACCCGAACATCCTCGACGTGCTGCAGCTCTTCGATCGCAACGGCAACTCGATCCCGCTCGGATCCGAAGCCGCGAGCGACGACGCTGTGCGCGAAGTGCGGCGCACCACCCTCGCGGCCCGCCTCAAGGGCGTGTTCGGATCGGTGAACCGCCTCGACGCGTTCACCGGCATGCTTTCCGAGAAGCACCTCCCGGGGAGCGAGCTCGGCGAGCTCCAGAACGCGATCTGGACCGACCAGTTCACGCGGCTGCGTGACGGTGATCGGTTCTTCTACCTGAACGATCCTGCGCTCCGCGCGATCCGACAGCTGTTCGGCATCGACTACCGCACGACGTTGGCGGAGCTCATCCAGCGCAACAGCGACGCCACTGGCCTGGCCGCGAACGTGTTCCTGCTCCGCGGCGTCGCACACTGACGATCATGGGCCGAGGCGGAGGATGTAGCCGAAGCCTCGAACCGTGTGGATCAGCTTGGGATCGACGCGGTCGACCTTGCGTCGGAGGTACCCGACGTAGGTGTCGACCACGTTGGTCCCGTCTTCTTCCGGTCGGTGCCACACCTCGTCGAGCAGCTCGGCGC
>DATKAS010000082.1:0-5469 GCA_035497855.1 Acidimicrobiales bacterium | reverse complement strand
GACCTGGTCGAAGAGGGCTCGCTCCCAAGAGCGTGGATCTCCCGCTGGGCTGCTGCGCCCGGCGAGCCCGTGCTCCGTGACGCCGACACCGGCTGGCTGACTGCGGCCGAGCTCGAAGCTCGCACTGCCGAAGCCGCGGCGCGGCTCGCGGGCGCCGGCGTGGAGCCCGGTGACCGCGTGCTGATGAGCTGCCCTCCGTCCGCGGATCTCGTGATCGCCCACGTCGGGGCGTTGCGGCTCGGCGCGATCGTCGTGCCGGTCAACACCGCGTTCGGGCCGAACGAGCTTGCGAACGTGTGGAGCGAAGCTCGGCCGGCCCTCGCCGTGCTCGACGATCCCGCTCGGCTGCCGCAGGCGCCGAGCCGGCGGGTCTCGCTCGACGGCCCGCGCGCATCGGTGCCTGCACTCGATCAGTGCGGCCCTGACGACCCCGCGATGCTCATGTTCACGTCTGGCACGACCGGGCGTCCGAAGGGCGCGATCCTCACTCACGGGAGCGCGCTCGCCAGCGCGCAAGGGGTGCGCATCGCATGGCGGTGGACTCCTGAGGATCGGCTCGTGCTCACGCTCCCGCTGTTCCACATGCACGGCCTCGGTGTCGGCGTGCACGGCACGTTGCTCACGGGAGCGAGCATGGCGATCGCGCCGTTCAGCGTCGACGGCGCGCTCGACCTCGCTTCAGCCGAGCGCGCGACGTTGTTCTTCGGCGTGCCGACGATGTACGTGCGCTTCGCGACGAGCCCCCGGGTCGGCGAGCTCGCGGCGCTGCGGCTGTGCGTCAGCGGCTCGGCCGCGCTCGCGGCCGACGTGTGGCGCGTGCTCGCCGAGCTCGGAGGCCAGCGTGTCATCGAGCGCTATGGCATGACCGAGACGTTCATGAACACATCGAACCCGCACGACGGTGACCGCCGTCCTGGCTCCGTCGGCTTCCCGCTCCCCGGCGTCGAGCTCCGCCTCGGAGACAACGACGAGATCTGTGTCCGGGGACCGAATGTGCTGCGCGCGTACTGGGAGCGACCGGACGCGACTGCCGACGCGTTCCGCGACACGTGGTTCCTCACGGGCGACATCGGCGAGTTCGACGACGACGGCTACCTGCGCATCGTCGGCCGCTCGAAGGACCTCATCATCACGGGCGGCTTCAACGTCTACCCCCGCGAGATCGAAGAGCTTCTCGCCGAGCATCCGGCGGTCGCCGAGGCCGCTGTCGCCGGCGAGCCGTCAGACGAGTGGGGCGAGACCGTCGTGGCCTATGTCGTCGCGGCCGACACGGTCACCGAGAGCGAGCTCCTCGAGTGGTGCGGCGAGCGGCTCGCCAAGTACAAGCGGCCCCGCCACGTGCGCTTCCTCGACACGCTGCCCCGCAACGCGCTCGGCAAGGTGGTGAAGAGCGAGCTGAAGCCCTAGCTCTCGACGGTGATCGTGCCCTTCATGTTGCTGTGGATCTTGCAGTGGAAGGCGATCGTGCCGGCCGCGGTGGGCTTGAAGGTGAACGAGCCGCCTCCGTCGACGTTGTTCGAGTCGAACTCGCCGTTGTTCGCAGTGAACGTGTGGGCGAACGAGTCGTCGTTCTTGAACGTGACCGTGTCGCCGACCTTCACGGTGATCGACGTCGGGTGGTAGGCGATGTCCTTCGCGGTGACGGTGTCGGCCGCCGTGGCGCCACCGCCGGATGCTGCGGACGTGGCCGTCGCGTCGGTCGGGATGCCGTAGCCGCCCTGCGCGCCGCCGCTGGCGGCGGCAGGTGCCGTCGTGGCCGAGGACGAACCGGAACCGGAGTCGTCACCGCACGCGGCGAGCAACAAGATCCCGGCGACAGCGGGCACCAGCAACACACGCATCCTCATGACGGCACTCCCTGTTCGACTGTTCAGGAGTGTTCTACGCCGTCCGGACCTGGAGGGTTCATCTTCCCGACTCAGAGATCGAGCACCACGTCGTCGCGCGGCCGCGCACAGCAGATGAGCGTGCTGCCTTCGGCGGGTGCCTCGACAGGCTGCGGGTCGTAGTCGACCGAGCCCGCGATGATCGCCGTCTCGCACGTGTGGCAGACACCCGTGCGGCACGACCAACGGACCGCGACGTCGCAAGCCTCGGCGAGCTCGAGCAGGTTGGTGTAGTCGTCACTCCACCGGATGGCGAGGTTGCTGCGCGCGAGCTCGACGGCCGGCCCGGTGCCGGGCGGTCCGTCGGGTGGGTGCGGCGTCGGTGCCGGCGTCGACGCGATGCCGGGCGTGATGCTGCCCGCGGGCCCGAATGTCTCGGTGTGGATGCGCGCCCGGTCGAGGCCGACCGCCGCGAGGCCGACCGAGATCTCCTCCATGAACGCCGTCGGTCCGCACAGGTAGGCCTCGGCGACACGCGGTGGATCGAGGTCGTCCAGCACGCCGGCGGTGACGCGACCAACGTGATCGAAGTCGACTCCCGGGACGTCGTCCGGCGTCGGATGGCTGTACCAGACCGAGCTCCGGGCATGCGGAAGCGACGCAAGGAGCGTTCGCGCCTCAGCGCCGAACGAGTGCTCGCGGCCGCTCCGCGCGCCGTGGACCCACCAGATCTCGCGTTGGGAGTGCCCCGCCGCGAGCGCGTGCAGCATCGCAAGCACCGGAGTCACACCGATCCCGGCGCTGACGAGGAGCACCGGCGCGTCTGACGGGTCGAGGAAGAAGGTGCCCCGAGGCGCGCCCGCTTCGAGCCGGTCACCGACGGCGAGGCGAGCGTGCAGATAGCCGCTCGCGCGGCCGTCGGGCTCGTGCTTCACGGCGATGCGATAGGAGTCGACGCCGGTCGGGCCCGAGAGCGAGTAGCTCCGCAGCACCGACGTGCCGTCGGCGTCCGAGGGGATGCGCAGCGTGAGGAACTGCCCGGCGCGAGCAGGCGGAAGCGGGGCGCCTTCGCCATCCTCGAGGCGGATCGAGATCACCTCGTCGCTCTCACGCGCGATCGCGGTCACGGTGAGCTGACGAAAGCCCGGCCAGGCCGGCGCAGGGCTGGCAGCGACGAGCCCCGCGTTGCCGGAGCCGGGCGCCTCGTCGAGCAACGCGCGGAACGACGCCTTCCAACCCGGGCTGAGCGCAGGGACGCGCAACGCCCGGCGCAGCTGCGCGCGCGGATGGCCGGGGAGGTACAGCAGCCCATCCACCTCGGCGACGGTGACCTGCTCGTCCCCGGACGCGACCTTCACGATGTCGTCGCCGGCCTCGACCTCGCCTTCGTCGAGCACCCGGAAGTAGAAGCCCGGCCGGTGACGTGACACGAGCAGCGCAGGGATGCGCGGGTCGTCCATGCGGATCCCGACGCGGTAGCAGGTGACCCGCGGCTGGCTGACTTCGAACGTCGCCGAGCCGATGCGGAACCGATCACCGATGCACACCTCGTCGTCGGCGAGCCCGTCGACCGTGAAGTTCTCGCCGAACTGCCCGTGCACGAAGTCGTCGCGGCCGAGCTCTCGTTCCCAGTACCGGTAGGAGCCGAGCTGGTACACGAACACCGCGCGCTGCTCGCCACCGTGCCCCGCGAGATCTCCCTGCGCGTCGCCCTCGATGTTCAGCTTCCCGACGTGACGAGGGCCCGTGACGGGAACTTTGAAGACGCTCGTGAAGACGGTGCGGCCGCGCCAGCTCACGTCTTTCGGCTTGCCGACGTTCACCGACACGAGCGTGCCGACAACGCCGTCGGGCGCGAGCTGCGCCACGTCTATCTCACGTCGCTGTCGATGAGCGCCAACGCGTCGCGCATGAGCAGCTCGGCGCCGTTTTCGAACGCAGCGAGGCGCTCGTCCGCGAACATCTCGTGCCCTCGACGCGTCACATTCGTGCCACCGGTCCTGCACGAAGAGACGATGCCGAGAACGCCACAGCGATCTAGCTGGGCTGACGCGGTGGAGGTGAAGGGATTCGAACCCTCGGCCTCAGCATTGCGAACGCTGCGCTCTACCAACTGAGCTACACCCCCGCGGTGGGCGCCTCAGACTAGCGGTCGCCCCTCACGAGATTGACGAGTTGGGGTGGGCATTCGCTCCCCGAATCATCAATCTCGCCGGGAGCAGATCAGCGAGCGTGCTCGTAGATGTCGGCGTGCTCCGCTTGGGCGAGCTGGGTGCCGGGCGCGGGAGCGGCGCGCAGGTAGCGCACCTTCATCTCCCGCTCGGCTGCGACCTGGCGGGCCTGCGCGAGCAGGAGCAGGTAGCCCACGAGGGCAGCGTCGAGGAGGAGGTTGACGCCGAACAACGCCATGCGCGCGCCGCCGGTCGAGGTGAACGCGCCGAGCAGGGTCACGCCGGCGAGCAGGCCGAGGAACCCGATGATGAGGCGGCGGCGGCGCTGCGCTTCGGAGAGGGTCATCAACGACTCGGGCCGCGATTGACCGGGCACGCCTGGTGTCGCCCGCTCGAGGACCGAGAGCTGACGGCGGAAGGAATGGATGGAGTCGGATGGGCGGTCTGAGGTACGGCCCCGCAGCCATGGTGGCAACAGGACAGCAGCCCACATCACCGCCAGGATGACCAGAACCAAGAGTGTCACGCTCCGGGCCTGCCTTTGGGTCTCGGCGACCGTACCGCTGACCACGCTCGGTGGGGTGGATGGTGCGGGGTCTGCGCGGTCATTGGTCGCACTGCGAATTGGGTGCGGGGCCGGGCGACAAACGGACGTCGGGGGAGTCCGTCCCAGGCCGCCTAGCCCCCCTGGGTCCGAATGGTTCTACTACGGCATCCGGCGCCGACCAAACTATCTGTCAGATTTCTGACGAGATTTCTGACGCTCGCGTCACTCGTCCAGATCAGGCGCCCGGCGGTAGGTGCCCGAGCGGCCGCCGGTCTTTTCCCAGAGCGCGAGCTCGCCGATGACCATCGACCTGTCGGCTGACTTGCACATGTCGTAGATCGTGAGCGCGGCCACGGCGCAGGCGTGGAGCGCCTCCATCTCGACGCCGGTGCGGTCGATCGTGTCGACCTGCGACTCGACTTTGATGTGGTCGTCACTGATCTCGAAGTTGACCGAGACCGACCCGACGAGCACCGGATGGCACAGCGGGATCAGGTCGGAGGTGCGCTTCGCGGCCTGGATGCCGGCGACGCGGGCGACGGCGAGCACGTCGCCCTTGGTGACCTCGCGGTTCGCGACGAGCACCGTGGTCTCGGGCTGCATGAACACCTTGCAGCGAGCGACAGCCCGACGGTGGGTCGGCTCCTTGGGGGTGACGTCGACCATGCGGGCGCGGCCCAGCGGATCGAGATGGGTGAGCTCGCGGGCCATCGGCGCAAGTCTAGGGCAGCCGCCCGCGCGCGGCCCGCGGGCGGTCAGCCGCCGATCTGGCTCATGCTCCGGTTCGGGCGGATGAACGTGACCTGACCGATCTGGTGGCCCGCCCACTTGGTGCCCACCGCGCGGACGATCTCGGCGGCGAGGTCGTCGTCGCTCCCGCCGTTGCGCACGATCGCGCGCAGGTCGAACTCGCGGGTCTCGAACA
>DATKAS010000081.1:0-16069 GCA_035497855.1 Acidimicrobiales bacterium | reverse complement strand
GACTTGTTGCGGCTTCGCTGCCAGATCGCCGTGATGATCAGCGCGCCGACGAACGATCCGATGATCCCACTCGGCCTGATCTTGAGGCCGTCCCCTGCGATGAGGCTGAAGAGCAGCCCACCGACGAAGGAGCCGACGAGGCCGGCCACGAGTGCCATCGCCCAGTCCGTCTGCCGGCCGCCCCTTCCCAGGACGAGCTGGGCGAGCCAGCCGATGCCCATGCCGAACGCGAGGATGGCGAGGATCAACATGGCGGCGAACGCTAGCCGTCGTGGGTTGCGCCCCCGGGAAGCGGCGCTTGCAGGCTCACCGGCCGACGATCGGGATCGAGGATCGTCGCTTCGACGACGCCCCAGTGCTCGGGCGTGAACGGCTTCGCGTACTCGGGCACGCGTGCCGGTGCGAAGGCACTCGAGTCGGAGACCCACAGGATCGGGTGCGTCTCCAGCTCACCGTCCGGATGCTCGGCGATGAACACGTACGGGCCGCCGTGCGGGTGTCGCCACTGACCCGACCCGTGGTCGGTCTCGAAGACGTTCTCGTAGCCGAGCGATTGCCAGAACGCCGCTGTGGCGTCGTAGCTGCGGGTCTCGACGTAGAGACCCACGATGCCATCGGTTGCCATGCCGTCAGTATCTCGTGTCGGGTGACGGGGAATGATCTCGGCATGCAGACCGAGACGATCCTCGACGAGATCGAACGCACCGAGCAGCTCGACGACGCAGCGGACTACCTGCTGGACAAGGTGGGCAAGTCACTTGCGGCTGGGTCGTCGGGGGACTTGCTCCAGGGCAAGTGGCTCGGCCATCCCCTCCACCCGATGCTCACGGACATCCCGATCGGGTTCTGGACCGCAGGCGTGACGCTCGACCTCCTCAAGCCACGTTCCGGCCAGAAGGCTGCGCAGCTGCTCATCGGCCTCGGCACGCTCAGCGCCATCCCAACGGCCCTCGCGGGGCTCACCGACGGCTCCGCCATCGAGGACCCGGCCGAACGCCGCGTCGCCGCGGCACACGCGATCGGCAACCTCACGGCAACGTGCATGTTCGCCATGTCGTGGCGCGCGCGGCGCAAGGATCACCACGCGCGCGGCGTGCTGTGGAGCCTGCTCGCGACCGGCGTCGCCACCGGCGCGGGGCTCCTCGGAGGCAACCTCACGTTCGGCCGCTCGAAGTGACGCTCCACTCGTCCTCGGCGGGTCAGCCGGTGTAGCCGGGGTCGCTCGGCCAATTCGGCTGCAGCATGTGCCACTGCTCGGGCGCGAGCCGGATGAGCTCTTCCAACCGATGCGCGAGCTGCTGGGTGATGCTCGCGATGTCTTCGGACATCGAGCCGTGGCGCGTGACATCGAGCGGCGGTCCGACCTTGCCGAAGTGCCCGCCGTTCGGCCGGAAGTAGACCGCGGTCGGCAGGACGGGCGCGCCGGTGCGCAATGCGAGCGTCGCGGGCCCAGCCGGGAGCTTCGTGCGCTCGCCGAAGAAGTCGACCTCGATGCCCCCACCACCGATGTCGCGATCACAGAGAAGGCAGAGCACGCCGTTCGACTTCACCGCCTTGATCGCGGAGGATGCCGCTCCCGGTCCGAGCGGGACCACCTCCATGCCGAGCGAGCGCCGATAGTCGGCGAACCACTCGAAGAGCTCGGGCGGCTCGAGCGCCTCGACGATCACGGTGATCGGCCAGCCGCAGTCGGCGATCCATCGGCCCGCCCACTCCCAGCCGCCGAGGTGCGGGAGGGCGAGGATGACGCCGGTGCCGTCCGCGATCCCCTTGCGGAGGTTCCCGAGTCCCTCGTGGGTGAAATGCGCAGCGATCTCGACGTTCGACAGCGTCGGGATGCGGAACGACTCGACCCAGTACCGCGCGTACGAGTCGAACGCCTGGTCGACCGCGCGCCGAAGCGCGACGCCTTTCAGCGACGGGCCGTGGACGCGGCGCAGATGACGAGCGAGGAGCTCACGCTTGCCCCGCATGGCTTGACCGAACCCGAGGCCCGCCGCCCGAGACACGGGCTCGACGAATGAATCGGGCAATGCCTGCGACAGCTTCGCTCCGGCCTTGTACGCGGCGACGACCGCCCCCCCGTCGGGCAACGCGGATCAGGGCTTGGTGTTGTGGCGGCGCTCGGCCCGCGTCCGTGACCGCGGCGTTGGCCGCGCGATCCGGCGAGCCTGCCAGCGCGACGGCTTGCGGGGTCGCTCAGCGCTCGCCTGGCGCCATACCTTCACGAAGCGCTGGACCGCGGTGAATGCGGTCAGCACCAACATGATCCAAAGGATCGGGACGAGCAGCGAGTCGAACAGCAGGCCGAAGCACAACAGGATGATGCGCTCGGCCCGCTCCATCACGCCGCCGCGAGCGTCGAAGCCGAGTGACTCCGCCTTGGCACGCTCGTACGAGATGAGCGACGACATCGCGAGCACCGCGAGCGGGAGGATCGCCGCGTGCCCACCGTCGGTCGACGCGAGGTACCAGGCGACGCCGCCGAGGAGCAGCGCGTCGGTGCATCGATCGCTCACGGAGTCGAAGAAGGCGCCTCGTCGCGACGCCGTGCCGGACGCCTTCGCGACCGCGCCGTCGAGCAGGTCGGGCACCGCGCAGAGGATCACGAGCAGGAGGCCACCGCGGAGGGCGCCGGCGCCGATCGCGATGGATGCGCCGACTGCGGTGAGCAAGCCGAACGCCGTGAGATGGTCGGCGGTGATCCCGGTGCGGCGGATGCTCTCACCAACGGGCTTGAGGCCCCGCTCGAAGCTGGTCCGCCACTTTCCGTCGAACATGTGCGCTCCAGGGAAGGTGTCCCGATGAGGGTATCAGTGGCTCCGCCGGATCGGGCGGACGTGGTGGGCCACTACGCTGCGGGCCCACCGGCTCGGGGGAGCCCCGAGCCGCCAGCGCGCGAGGGGGTTCGTTGAAGACCTATCCGACGCCAAAGATCCGCAATGTGGCGCTCGTCGGCCATTCCGGGGCCGGGAAGACCACGTTGGCCGAGGCTCTGCTCCTGCGAGCGGGCGTGATCAACCGGGCGGGGAGGGTCGAGGACGGCACCACGGTCTGTGACTTCGATCCAGAGGAGCAGAAGCGCAGCCTGAGCCTCTCGCTCGCTCTCGCGCCGTTCGAGTGGGAGGGCCACAAGGTCAACCTGATCGACACGCCGGGCTACGCCGACTTCATCGGCGACGTCCAGGCTGCGCTTCGGGTGGCCGACCTCGCGGTGTTCGTGGTGAGCGCAGTCGACGGCGTCGAGGTGCAGACCGAGGCGATCTGGAAGATCGCTGCGGCGCTCGAGCTGCCGCGCATGATCTTCGTCAACAAGCTCGACCGCGAGCGCGCGAGCTTCCAGCGCACGCTCGAGGAGCTGCGCACGAAGTTCGGCGCCGGCATCGCGCCGCTCGAGCTGCCCATCGGCGAGGAGACAGCGTTCCGCGGCGTCGCCGACCTGCTGACCGACAAGGCCTTCTTCTACGAAGCGGGCAAGCACACCGAGGGCGAGATCCCCGACGAGCTCACCGCCCTCGAGCACGAGGTGCACGACAACCTCGTCGAAGGAATCGTCGTCGCCGACGACGCGATGCTCGAGCGGTTCCTCGAAGGCGACATCCCGCCGGCCGACGAGCTCGAGCACACGCTCGCGATCGGTGTGGCCGCGGCGACGGTGTTCCCGGTCGTCTGCGGGTCGGCCGCGACCTCGGTCGCGATCGATCGTCTCGCGGACTTCATCTGCGAGATCGGCCCCTCGCCTGCCGACCGTGGCGGGGTGCCGGTCACGGCCGCCGGCGCGGAGCAGACCGTCGCGCCCGATGCGGCGGGGCAACCGCTCGCGTTCGTGTTCAAGACGATCGCGGATCCCTATGTCGGCCAGCTGTCGATCTTCAAGGTGCTGTCGGGCACGGTGAAGCCCGACGACCACCTCGTCAACCCGCGCACCGGAGCGGACGAGCGACTCCACGCCCTGTTCGCGATGCGCGGCAAGGAGCAGGATCCGGTCGCGAGCGTGCCGGCCGGAGACATCGCCGCGGTCGCGAAGCTCTCCGCCTCAGCGACCGGCGACACCCTCGCGCCGAAGGGCACGCCGGTCCGCGTGCCGGGCATCGACCCACCCCCGCCCGTGCTTGCGCTGGCGATCAAGGCGCGCACACAGGCCGACGAGGACAAGCTCGGGTCGGCGCTCGCGCGGCTGCAGGAAGAAGATCCCGCGCTCGTGCTCGACCGCAACGACGAGACGAAGCAGACGCTTCTCCGGGGAGCGGGCGAGACGCACCTCACGATCGCGCTCGAGCGACTGCATCGGAAGTTCGGCGTCGACGTCGACACCGAAGACGTGAAGGTGCCGTACCGCGAGACGATCACGCAGCAGGCCGAGGCCGAAGGCAAGTACAAGAAGCAGTCCGGCGGTCATGGCCAGTTCGGCGTCGCGTGGCTGCGCGTCGAGCCGCTTCCCCGCGGCGAGGGCTTCGAGTACGTCGACGCGATCGTCGGCGGCGCGATCCCGCGTCAGTTCATCCCCGCGGTGCAGAAGGGCATCGAGGAGACGATGGCGTCCGGCGGGCTCTACGGCTTCCCCGTCGTCGACGTGAAGGTGACCTGCTTCGACGGCAAGTACCACTCCGTCGACTCGTCCGAGATGAGCTTCAAGATGGCCGGCTCGCTCGGCTTCAAGGATGCGATGGCAAAGGCCGGCGCGGTCGTGCTCGAGCCGGTCTCACTTCTCAAGGTGATCGTGCCGGCCGAGTATCAGGGCGACGTGATGGGCGACATCAATGCCCGGCGCGGTCGCGTGCAGGGCACCGACGCTGTCGGCGGCGGCGAGCAAGAGGTCACCGCGCTCGTTCCGACGTCCGAGATCATGCGCTACGCGATCGACCTGCGGTCGATGACCGGTGGTCGTGGGCGCTTCACCGCGACGCACGATCACTACGACCCGATGCCGTCGCACCTCCTCGACAAGCTGCCGAAGCCGAAGGCCGAAGCGCACTGAGCGATCTGTCTCCCGCCGACGCGGTGGTCGCCGCGCGCTCGTTCGCGCGTCGACTGCGCGAGGCGGTGGCCGCAGCGTCACCTGGCGACACATCGACGCCCTCCACGATCAGGTCACTCGCGACGCAGGTCGCCACGGTCCTCGACGACACCACGCGCAGGCTCGGCGGCACCACACCGGCCGGAACGTCCGATCCGATCGAGGGTGTCGACGCCTCTGCCTCTGCGCTCGTGCGGGCGATCGGCACGTACACGCCGGACGACTGGCGGCAGGACCGATCGGGAGCTTCGGCGATCGACGTGCTGCGCTCGGGCATCGCCGAGGCGAGCAAGTCGGTGCGCCAAGCCACGGCGATCACAGAGAGGTCCGGCTAGCCGTAGCAAGTTCGGTCGGGCCGGTGTCGAATTCGCGACGTCAGCGCCGTCGTACGGTTCGGGCCGCCGATCCCGGCGGCGCAGAGGAGGAATCGATGAAGTACATGTTGCTGATCTACAGCGCCCCCGATGCCGGACCGCAGTGGGGCACCCCCGAGCGCGACCTCCAGATGAAGCGCTACTTCGAGTTCTCGAACGAGGTCGTCGAGAAGGGCCTGTTCATCGCGGGCGACCCGCTCGAAGACACCAGCACCGCGACCACGCTGCGCGTGCGCGACGGCAAGACCCTCACCACCGACGGGCCGTTCGCCGAAACGAAAGAAGTGCTCGGCGGCTACTACATCCTCGACTGCGAGAACCTCGACCAGGCCCTCGAGTACGCGGCGAAGATCCCGAGCGCCGAGTTCGGGTCGATCGAGGTGCGGCCGCTCATGTCGGTCCCCGGCATGTGATGTGACGACCGCCGTGACGGCCTCGACCAGCTCGGCCAGCGACGTCGGTCGTGCGATCGAGGCCGTCTACAGGCACGAGTGGAGCCGCATCATCGGTGCGCTCGTGCGCGTCACGCGCAGCCTGGAGGTGGCCGAAGACGCGGTGCAGGAAGCGTTCGCGATCGCCGTGCAGGCGTGGCCCTCGACGGGGATCCCCGACCGACCCGCCGCGTGGATCACCACCGCCGCGCGCCGCCGCGCGATCGACCGACTGCGCAGCGCATCGGTCGCGCAGAAGACAGCGGTGCGCGCTGCTGCCCTCCTCACCCTCGAATCGCTCGACGACGAACTGGACGACGCGCTCGGCGCGCTCCCCGACGACCAGCTCCGCCTCGTGTTCCTCTGTTGCCACCCTGCGCTCGCCCTCGAGGCGCAGGTCGCGTTGACGCTACGTGCGGTGGCCGGCTTGTCGACAGCGTCGATCGCGCGGGCGTTCCTCGTGCCCGAGTCGACGATGGCACAACGCCTCGTGCGAGCGAAGCGCAAGGTCGAGGCGGCGGCGATCCCGTTCACGGTCCCCTCGCCCGATCATCTTCCCGAGCGCCTCGATGCGGTGCTCACCGTCGTCTACCTCGTGTTCAACGAGGGTTACAGCGCGACGAGCGGTGACACGCTCGTGCGCCGCGAGCTCTGCACCGAGGCGATCCGGCTCGGGCGACTGCTGCGCGGCCTCCTCCCCGAGGAGCCCGAGGTCGAGGCACTGCTCGCGCTCATGCTCCTCCAGCACTCACGCCGCGACACGCGCATCGACGCGCGTGGGGTGCTCGCGCCGCTCGAGGAGCAGGACCGATCGATGTGGGATCGTGCCGCCATCGACGAAGGCAGCGAACTGGTGGAACGTGCGCTTCGGCGCGGACATCCGGGACCGCTGCAGGTGCAGGCGTCGATCGCGGCCCTCCACGCGGAGGCCCCGACCATGGCGGACACCGACTGGTCGCAGATCGCCGCGCTCTACGACGTGCTGTGGAGCCGATGGCCCTCGCCGGTCGTCGCGCTCAACCGTGCTGCTGCAGTCGGGATGAGCGAGGGGCCAGGCGCCGGCCTCGAGCTGCTCGACCATCTCGGCGACGAGCTCGACGGCTACCACCTCCGCCACGCCGCCCGCGCCGATCTGCTCAGACGCGCTGGTCGGGAGCGGGAGGCGACGGTCGAGTACGAGCGAGCGATCTCGCTCGCGGGGACGGCGCCAGAGCGCGCCTACCTCGAGCGCCGCCTGCGCGAGGTGCGCGCGGCGCAGTAGGAAGCGGTCGTGGCATTGCGCTGGACCGGGGTGTGCATCGACTGCAGGGACGGCGAGGAGCTCGCAGGTTTCTATGCGCGGCTCCTCGGCTGGCAGATCAGTGCGAGCGACGGCGAGGGGTGGTATCAGCTCGGTGATCCCGGGGGCGGAGTGCTCCTCAACATCCAGGCCGAGCAGTGGTACGAACCCCCGATCTGGCCCGAGCAGCCCGCCGCGCTGACGAAGATGATCCACTTCGAGATCTCCGTCGACGACATGGATGCTGCTGTCGCGCACGCGATCGCGGCAGGTGCACGTGAGGCGGCGCTGCAACCCGAGACGCGCGACCCTCGCACGCTGCGCGTGATGCTCGACCCCGCCGGCCACCCGTTCTGCCTCTTCACGGCAGATGGCTAGCTCTTCTCGTCCCAGTCTTCGGGGTTGTCCTCGGTGAAGTGGTCGACGATGTGGCCGTCGATCGCGTCGACGAGCACGAAGCCCCGGCGCTTCGGAGGTTCCTCGGCCGAGTACAGCAGGATCCGCCAGGTCGGCCGGCTCCGCAGTCCCCGCCAGCCGAGCTGCGCTGACGCGTGCCCCACCGGGAACCCGACGGCCTTCGACGCGGCGACGAGCGCTCCCTTCTCGTCGAGGCCGAGATGCCATCCCGACGTGATGCAGTAGACGCCCACCAGCGCGAGGAAGATCGAGACGTACAAGAAGCCGTCGTTCACCAGCACGCCGCCGTCGTGGTAGCCGAGCCAGAGAAGGAAGCAGACGACAGCGACGCCGATGTAGATGAAGCCGGGGATGCGCCGGCGGCTGTTGTCGGGGAACTGGTACGGCCCGACGAACGACGACACGTCGAGCTCGTCCGGCAGCTCATCCCGGTGCTCGACGTCAGACACGCGTGCGACGCTACCTGCGGCTCCGGGCGCGGCCTACTCGGGCCAGGCAGCGGTGAGCTTGCGCCAGCTCTCGTCGAGGCCTTCAGGGAGCACGCGGGTTTCCGCGACCGACGTCATGAAGTTCGTGTCGCCCTGCCAGCGCGGCAGGCAGTGGACGTGCAGATGACCCGGGATGCCCGCGCCGGCCGACTGGCCGAGGTTCATCCCCACGTTCACACCATCGGGAAGGTACGCGGCCTTGATCGCGACCACCCCGTCGCGCACGCCCGACCAGAGCTCCTCGTGCTCGTCCTGCGACAGGTCTTCGAGCGCGGCGACCTCGCGGTACGGCATCACCAAGAGGTGGCCGCTGCCATAAGGGAACGCGTTCAGGATGGCGAAGCAGCTCGCGCCTCTCCAGAGCACGTGCGTGTCGGAGTCGGGCGCGCCGCTCGCGAGGATGCGCGCGAACACGGAGCCTTCACCGCCGTCGGTGCCTGCGGCGACCGCGACGCTCGAGACGTACGTCGACCGCCACTCGGCCCACAGCCGGTCGAGGGTCACGGGAGATGGGCGATGGCGTCGGCGCGCAAGCGGTCGAGGAACTCGTCCACCAGGACGCCACGCTCGACGTCACCGCCACGCGGGTTGACGCCCACTGTTCCCTCACGCACGTCGTCGTCACCCACCACGAGCACATACGGGATCTTCTCGAGCTTCGCCTTGCGGATGCGCGAGCCGAGCGGCTCGTCAGCCTCGACCCAATCAGCGCGGAAGCCTTCGGCGCGGAGACGATCGGCGAGACGATCGGCGTAGGCATCGTGGTCCGCGCGCACACCGAGCAACCGCACCTGCACGGGCGAGAGCCAGAGGGGCAACGCGCCCGCGTAGTGCTCGAGCAGGATCGCGAAGAAGCGCTCGACGGATCCGAACAGCGCACGATGGATCACCCGTGGCCGATGGCGCTGGTTGTCGGGGCCGATGAACTCGAGGTCGAAGCGAGTGGGGAATTGGAAGTCGACTTGGAGCGTTGACATCTGCCAGCGCCGACCGATCGCGTCGCGCACGTGCACGTCGATCTTCGGCGCGTAGAACGCGCCTTCGCCCTCCGCGACGACGTAGGGGATCTCGGCGACTTCGAGCGCGTGGCGCAGCGCCTCGGTCGCCTCCTCCCACTCCTCCGGTTCGCCCACGTACTTCTCGGGCCGTGTCGCGAGCTCGGCTTCGAACTCGGTGAGGCCGAACGTGCGGAGCAACCGGAGCACGAACGCGAGCAATGACGCGAGCTCGTCCGCGAGCTGGTCGGGAGTGCAGAAGATGTGCGAGTCGTCCTGGGTGATGCCGCGGACTCGAGTGAGACCGTGCAGCACCCCGGTGCGCTCGAAGCGGTACACCGTGCCGAACTCGAACAGCCGCAGCGGGAGGTCGCGATACGAGCGCTGCTGCGACTTGTAGATCAGCATGTGCCCGGGGCAGTTCATGGGCTTCGGGTAGTAGGTGGCACCCTCCATCTCCATCGGGGGGTACATGCCCTCGGCGTACCAGCTCAGGTGACCGGAGATCTCGAACAGCGTCGACTTCGCGATGTGCGGGGTCCACACGAACGAGTATCCGGCGCGCTCGTGCTCGGCCCGCGAGTAGTCCTCCATGAGCTTGCGGATGAGCCCACCCTTCGGATGGAACACCGGCAAGCCGCCGCCGATCTCGGGCGGGAAATGGAACAGGTCGAGCTCGACGCCGATGCGACGGTGGTCGCGCTTCTCGGCTTCCTCGAGCCGGACCAAGTGCTCGTTCAGCGCGGCTTCCGACTCCCACGCGGTGCCGTAGATGCGTTGGAGCATCGGGTTGCGCTCGTCGCCGCGCCAGTAGGCGCCCGCGACGCGGGTGAGCTTGAAGTGACCGAGGCGACCCGTGTGCGGCACGTGAGGGCCGCGGCACACGTCGCAGAAGTCGGGCGGGTTGTCGTAGATGCGGACGAGCCCCGCGTCGGTGCCCGAGGTCGGGTCTTCGGCCTTGCCACCGATGATCTCGAGCTTGTACTTGTGCGCGGCGAAGCGCTTCGACGCTTCGGCCTCGCTGATCTCGCTGCGGAGGAACGGCTGCTGCTCGGCGATGATCTCGCGCATGCGCGCGTCGATGCGGTCGAGGTCGTCAGGTGTGAAGGTGCGCCCCTCGGGCAGATCGAAGTCGTAGTAGAAGCCGTCCTCGATCGGCGGGCCGATGCCGAAGGTCGCACCGGGGAAGAGGCCGAGCACCGCTTGTGCGAGGACGTGCGCGGTCGAATGTCGCAGCGTGTACCGACCTCGGTCCGACGCCGGCACGACGATCTCGACCCGGCTTCCCGACGCGAGAACCCAGTCGAGGTCACGCTCGACGCCGTCGACGACCGCGATGACTGCGTCACGCCCGAGCCTCGGCCCGATCGCTTCGGCCAGACCTCCGGCCGTCGTGCCCGCGGCGACCTGCTTGGTCGATCCGTCGGGAAGCACGATGTCGATGAGGTCAGCCATAGGGACCACGAGCCTACCGAAGCAGGTTTCGTCACCCGCGGCGCTTATCCGCGCTCCGCTGAGCGGACCGAGCGAGCGTCAGCCGGCGCGGGCGAGCTCGGGCTCGGCGTCCACAGGCTCGCCGAGGCGCACCTTCGCGACATCGCTCGGCAGCGTCTCGGCCTTCTTCGTCGCGTACTTGTCGACGTACTGCTGGCCGGTCAGCTCGCGGATCTCGTACATGAGCTCGTCGGTGAGCTCTCGGTACACCAGGTGATCGCCCTCACGGCCCTTGTAGCGAGCCACGTCGATCGGCTGACCGATGCGGATGCACGCCGATTTGAAGAGCTTCGGCATCTTCGCGTCGGGCGGCTGGATCTCCGCGGTGCCGATGACACCCACGGGGAAGATCGGGCAGCCGGAGCTCAGAGCGAGCCGCGCCGCACCGGTGTGGCCCTTGTGCAGCAGCCCGGACCGGGAGCGCGTGCCCTCGGGGAAGATGCCGAACAGGTCACCCCTCGCGAGGGCCGAGGACGCGGCCTGCAGCGCGGCATCGCTCGAACGCCCGCCCGAGCGGTCGATCGGGATCATGCCCATCGCCGGGAAGATGTACTTCGTCTTCCACGAGTCCATGTACTCGGCCTTGCCGACGAAGCTGATGCGCCGCGGCACGCAGAGCATCAAGAACGCCGAGTCGAGGAAGGAGATGTGGTTGGGGCACAAGATCGCGCCGCCCCTCGGGGGCAGCCGGTACAGACCTTCGACGTCGACCTTCCAGAAGAATCGGTGAACGGGACGACCGAGGGAACGGACGACGTCTTGCATCCTTCCCGCACCGGGATCGGCCATGCGCGAAGCCTAAGCCATCACGTCGCCGAGTTCGCCGAGTTCATGGTGTCTTCACAGGCCCTTCATCGTGCCTGGTCGAGATCGACGCCGAGCAACGCAGCAGCGTCGACGACGCCCTGACCTGCGGCTGCGGCGGCGTCGATCGCGGCGAGCGCGCTCGGGGTGTCGAGATCGTCATCGAGCGCGGCGCGCACCTCCGCGAGCGCGGCGTCGCCCGGACCTGCTGGGTCGAGCCATCGGTTGAGGCGGGCTGCGGCGCGCGGCATCAGATCCTCGTCCCACTCCCACGAGTCGCGGTAGTGGTGCTCGATGATCGCCAGGCGGATCGCACGAGGGTCCCAGGTCTTCAGCAAGTCGCTGATGAACACGAGGTTGCCGAGCGACTTCGACATCTTCTCGCCGTCCATCCGCACCATCGCGACGTGCATCCAATGCCGAACGAAGGGCTCGCCGGTCGCCGCCTCGCTCTGCGCCCGCTCGCACTCGTGATGCGGGAAGATCAAGTCGGCACCGCCCCCGTGGAGGTCGATCGTCGTGCCGAGCTCACGCAACGCGAGCGCCGAGCACTCGATGTGCCAACCGGGCCGGCCGGGCCCCCACATCGTCTCCCACATGGGCTCGCCGTCCGCGGACGGCTGCCAGAGCACGAAGTCGAGAGGGTTGCGCTTGTTCGGATCGTCGACGTTGCCGCCGCGCTCGCGCGCGAGCTCGATCATCTCCTCACGCGAGTAACCACTCACCTCGCCGAAGCCCTCGAACGAGCTGACGTCGAAGTAGACAGCGCCGCCCGCCTGATACGCGTGCCCGCGATCGAGCACCATCCCGATGAACCCCCGGATGTCGGGGATCGCCGAGGTCGCGCGCGGCTCGCTGTACACGGGCAGCACGTTCAAGGCCTTCATGTCGCTGTCGAAGCGCGCGACTTCGCCCGCGGCGAGGTCGAGGTAGTGCACGCCGAGCTGCTTCGCCTTCGCCAGCAGCGGATCGTCGACGTCAGTGATGTTGCGCACACAGCGCGTGTCGTGCCCGAGGTCCCGGAGCCGCCGCTGCAGCACGTCGTACACGACGTACACCGTCGCGTGACCGAGGTGCGTCGCGTCGTACGGCGTGATGCCGCACGTGTACATCGTGACGAGAGGGCCGGGCTCGAACGGCACGACTTCGTGTCGCGCCGTGTCGTACAGGCGCATCACGACGAGAGCTTGATGCCCGTGAGCCGGGGCGCCACTCGCGTCTTGTAGCGGACGTTGAGCTGCAGCAGCACCGCAGTGAACGCCTCGATCGCGGTCGCGTTCGAAAGCTCACCCGCGTCGAGCGGGCGGCACCCGGGGATGCGTCCAGCGATGTCGGCGACCACGAGGATCGCCTCCGGGAAGTCCGAGCAGATGAGCACGTCGCTTTCGATCGGCTCGCCCAGGTGCCCGAGCTCACGCGCCGGGAGGTGGTGGAACGCGGCCGCGACGTGGCAACCCGGCACCGCAGCCTGCACGCTCGCCGCGACAGACCCACGGGGCGGGACGAGGGGCTGGAACTCGTGACCGACCTTGACGAGCGCGTTCGCCATGGACACGACGACCTTGCCGTTCAGCTGCTTGTCCAGCGCGTGGGCGGTGGTGGCCGCGCTGTCCCACGGCGTCGCCAGGACGACGACGTCGGCAGCTGCAGCGCCCGCGTTGTCGGCAGCGTCGATCGCGAGGTCGTAGTCAGGCCAGTGGTTGAGGATGACGTCGACTGCTTCCATCGCTCGGTACTTCGACCGCGAGCCGAGCGTGATCTCGTATCCGACCGACGCGAGCCGTGCACCGAGGGCAGTACCCGCGGGACCCGTGCCGCCGAGGATGCCGATGCGCATCGCAGCAGCCTTGCACACCGCTGTGCCCGACCCCGCTGTGCGTACCCGTCTCGGCAGTAACGTCGCCGCGGCATCGGCAGTCGGAGGCACCATGGGTCTTCTCGAGGGAAAGCGCATCGTCGTCACGGGCGTGCTCACCGACGCGTCGCTCGCGTACGGAGTTGCGCGGCTCGCCCAGGAGGAGGGTGCCGAGATCGTGCTCACCGGAGCGGGTCGCGGCCTCTCGTTGACGGAGCGCACTGCCCGCAAGCTGCCCGCGCCAGCACCAGTGCTCGAGCTCGATGTGACGGTGCCCGAGCACCTCGACACGGTGCGCGACGACCTCGCGTCTCGATGGGGCCGCGTCGACGGTGTGCTCCATGCAATCGGGTTCGCGCCGGCGGTGTGCCTCGGTGGCACGTTCATGGAAGCCCAGTGGGACGACGTCGCGATCGCGCTGCACGTCTCTTCGTACTCCTTCAAGGCGCTCGCCGACTGCTTCGTGCCGCTGATGACGGACGGCGGGTCACTCGTGGGGCTCGACTTCGACGCAACGGTCGCGTGGCCCGCGTACGACTGGATGGGCGTCGCGAAGGCCGCCCTCGAGTCGACCTCCCGGTACCTTGCCCGCGAGCTCGGGTCGAAGCGCATCAGGGTGAACCTCGTCGCGGCGGGACCGATCCGCACGATGGCGGCGAAGTCGATCCCCGGCTTCTCACGCTTCGAGGACGTCTGGGCGGACCGCGCCCCGCTCGGCTGGGACATCAACGACTCGACCGCGGTGGCCAAGGCATGCGTGGCGCTGATGTCCGACTGGTTCCCGGCAACGACCGGCGAGATGCTCCACGTGGACGGGGGGTACCACGCGATCGGAGCGTGACGCGGGGTACGTGATCCGGGAGAGCCAAGGCCGTAGGTTTGCTCCATGTCGCGTCTGCGTCCCCACCTCGCGCTCGCTCTCGTCCTCGCGCTCGGAACCGTAGGGTTCGTCGCATGCGGGGGAGGCGACGACTCGGGCAAGTCGGCATCCAACACGGGCGGCGGCTCGACGGAGAGCTCAGCCCCGGACTCGTCGTCCTCGGGATCGACGGGCGGCGGCTCGGGCAACGGCAAGGGTGTCGCGGTCGAGGCGTGGGCCGGTGAGGTGTGCGGGGCGGTCGGCACCTGGCTCGACGGCATCAACGCGAGCAACTCGCAGCTGAACGAGGACGTGCAGGGCCTCACCGACCTCAGCCAGATCCGCGACGTGCTCGTGGGGTTCCTGAACGACTCGGTGAGCCTCACGGACGACATGATCAACGGGGTCAAGGACGCGGGCGCACCCGATGTCGAGAACGGTGAGCAGCTCTCGGCCGACCTCGTGGCCGCACTGAGTCCGGTCAAGGACACCTTCCAGAAGGCCGCGAACGACGCGAAGTCACTGCCCACCAGCGATCCGACGGCGTTCTCACAAGCGGCGACGAAGCTCGGCCAGGCGATCACCGACTCGCAGAGCGAGTTCTCGAGCAGCTTCGACGCGCTGCAGGAGAAGTACGACGACCCGGCGCTGAACAAGGCGTTCGACGAGGTGCCGGCGTGCGCGCAGCTCGGGAAGTGACTCGCTCGCCCGCTCGGCCAGGCGGTTTTGTAACCTAATGATGTGACGATCGAACGAGCCGGGATACCTCCTCTGGACTGGGAGAACGCGGCTCATGCGGCGGCCCGGCTGGCCAAGCAGGTCGAGCTCGCGCTCGACGCCGTCGACCTCAGCCTCCCCCAGTACCGGGTGATGGTCTTCCTTTCGGAAGGCACGGCAGGCGCCTCGACGATCGCCGGCACGCTCGCCGTGAGCAGGCCGACGATCACGGTCGTGGTCGACGGGCTCGTCGCCAAGGGCTACGTCGAACGCCAGGGCGACCAGAACGATCGCCGCAAGGTGCACCATCGCCTCACCCCGACCGGCCGGCGCGCGCTCGACCGCGCGGATGCCGCTGTCGCGGAACGGCTCGCGGACCTCGCGGTCCACATCGACGACGAGGAGACCCGCACAGCCGTGCGCGGCCTCGCGCTCTGGGGCAAGGCACTGCTCGCCGCGCGCAACGCTGCCGCGAGCCGCACGTGACGCTGCCCACCGAGGACTGGTCCCCGTACGAGCCGCTCGGCGTCGTCGCCCGCGCCGGGCCACCCAGCGCGCAGCCACATCCCGATCGCGGCAAGGTCTGGTGGCGGCGGATGCTGCCGCTGCTCCTCTCCGACAAGCCGCGGTTCTACGCGTCCATGGGAGCGGCCTTTCTCGCTCTCGTCGCCGCGATCCTGATACCGCGCGTCACGATGAACGCGATCGACGACGCGTTGATCGCGCGGACGTCGTCGCTCGCGCCGTACATCTGGATGCTGCTCGGGCTCGCCGTTTTCCGCGCGGTGCTCACCTACCTCTACCGGAACTCGCTCTACGGCATCGCGTACCGACTCGAGTACGACCTCCGCGTCACCGTGTTCGAGCACCTGACTCGGATGTCGTTCTCGTTCTACGACCGCGTGCAGTCGGGCCAGCTCATCTCGCGCGCGAACTCCGACATCCGCTCGGTGCAGATGTACCTCACGTTCGCGCCGTCGATCCTCGTGCAGTGCAGCGTGGCGATCCTCGCGTTCGTCGAGATGCTGTCGATCAACGTCCCGCTCGCCGTGGTGACGATGTCGACGATGCCGTTCGTCTGGATCGTCGGCGTGCGCATGCGAAAGCAGATGTTCCCGGTGTCGTGGCTCATCCAGTCGCGCCTCGCCGACGTGGCCACCGTCGTCGACGAGAACATCAACGGCGTGCGGGTGGTCAAGTCGTTCGCGGCGGAAGACACCCAGCTGCAGCACCTGACCGGCGCGGCACTGCGGACCGAGTGGGCCAACGTGAAGGACGCCGACATCCGGGCCAGGTGGTCACCGCTTCTCGAGAACCTCCCGCGACTGGGCCAGGCGAT
>DATKAS010000080.1:0-17483 GCA_035497855.1 Acidimicrobiales bacterium | reverse complement strand
TGCCGTCGATCTCGATGACGTCGAACTTGGCGCCCAGCTCCTCGTCGGTCCAGATGATGGTCTTCATCCGCACCAGGTCGACTACGCCGGCAAACGCGTCCTCGTTGCCGACGGGCAGCTGCACCAGGATCGGGTTGGCCTTGAGCCGATCTTTCATCTGCTCGACGGCGCGGTCGAGGTTGGCGCCCACGCGGTCCATCTTGTTGACGAAGGCGATGCGCGGCACGCGGTAGCGGTTGGCCTGGCGCCACACCGTCTCGGTTTGCGGCTCGACGCCGGCGACCGAGTCGAACACGGCGACGGCGCCGTCGAGCACACGCAGCGAACGCTCGACCTCGATCGTGAAGTCGACGTGGCCGGGCGTGTCGATGATGTTGATGCGGTGGTCGCGCCACTCACACGTGGTGGCCGCGGACGTGATCGTGATGCCGCGCTCTTGCTCTTGGACCATGTGGTCCATGACCGCGGCGCCTTCGTGCACCTCGCCGATCTTGTAGGTCTTGCCGGTGTAGTAGAGGATGCGCTCGGTCGTCGTGGTCTTGCCCGCGTCGATGTGGGCCATGATCCCGATGTTGCGGGTCTTGTCGAGGGGGAACTCTCGTTGCTCTGCCATGTGGTCTTCAGTTCTCGTTCACTGCGTGTTCGATCCGGGGGGTTACATGACACGACCGGGCGCCAGGCCCGGTCGTCGATGCACCGGGGCCGACCCCCGGCTGTGTCGGGGGATTACCAGCGATAGTGAGCGAAGGCCTTGTTCGACTCCGCCATCTTCTGCATGTCGTCGCGGCGCTTGATCGACGCTCCCACGCCGTTCGCTGCGTCCATCAGCTCGTTCGCGAGACGCTGAGCCATCGTCTTCTCGCGACGCTGTGTCGCGAACCCGACGGTCCACCGGATCGCGAGCGTTGTCGCGCGGCGGGGACGCACCTCGACGGGAACCTGGTAGGTCGCGCCACCGACGCGACGGCTCTTCACCTCGAGCGGCGGCTTGACGTTGTCGATCGCCCGCTTGAGCGTGGCGATGGGCTCGGCGCCGCTCTTCTCCTCGATGATGTCGAGTGCGTCGTAGACGATGCGCTCGGCGAGCGAGCGCTTGCCGCGCTCGAGGACCTTGTTCACGACCTGGGTCACGAGGACCGACCGGTAGACGGGATCGGGCGTCAGCTCCCGGCGCGGTGCAGGACCTTTGCGGGGCACCTCTACTTCTCCTTCTTCGCGCCGTAGCGGCTTCGGGCCTGCTTGCGGTTCTTCACGCCGGCCGCGTCGAGCGTGCCGCGGATGATCTTGTAGCGAACTCCCGGCAGGTCCTTCACGCGACCGCCGCGCACGAGGACGATCGAGTGCTCCTGGAGGTTGTGGCCCTCACCCGGGATGTAGGCGGTGATCTCGACGCCGCTCGTCAGGCGGACTCGCGCCACCTTGCGCAGCGCCGAGTTCGGCTTCTTCGGGGTGTTCGTGTACACGCGGGTGCACACCCCCCGCCGCTGGGGCGCGCCCTTCAGGGCCGGCGTCTTGGTCTTGTCGGTCTTGGTCTCGCGACCTTTGCGGACCAGCTGCTGGATCGTGGGCACGCGCTACCTCAGAGAGAAGGGGCTGGACGGGGCACTCAGGGGCGCGGCGGAGCGCCCGACGAACCGTTCAATCCTAGGGGTGCAGGGGTGGAGGGGCAACCCGCGCGCAGCGGGTCACACAGCGCATTCGGAGTCGCCGATCTCCTTCACGTACGGCCCGGTCTCGCCGTAGTCGACGTAGAAGTCGGGACCGTCCGTGGGCAAGGGGAACTCGTCGAGGTCAGCGAGGCCGACGGCGAGCACCGTCGCGCCGCCCGATCGGTCGAGCCAGGCCCGGAACGACTCCCCTGCGGCCCGCTCCTCGGCGAACCGCCGCACTACGCGCACCGCGGCCTGAGGCGCCGTCTTGGCCGGAAGCCGGAGCGCCTTGTCGCCGAAGTGGATCTGCTCCTGACCGACGTAGCCGCCGAGCAGCATCGTGTAGCCGGGAGCAGCCTGATCGTGCGCCCGCCGCTCGACCCCGAAGAACCCGATGTCGACGGCGTGGTGCTGCCCGCACGAATTCGTGCATCCCGAGATGTTGATGCGCACGCCCCCGACGTCCGCGAGGCCTTCCTCTTCGAGCAGGTCGCCGATCGCCTTCGCGAGGCCGCGCGACTGCGTCACCGCGAGGTTGCAGGTGTCGGCGCCCGGGCAGGCGACGACGTCACGCGCGAGCTCGGCGCCGGGGTCGGCCATGCCGATCGCCCTGAGGCGCTCGTAGAGCACGGGAAGCTGATCCTCCGTCAGCCCGCGGAACACGAGGTTCTGCCGGTTGGTGAGCCGCACGTCCGCGCCGAGCTCACGCTGGATCGCTGCGAGTGCGCGGAACTGATCACCAGTGATGTCGCCGAGCGGCGCGTACGCGTAGGCCGAGACGCGGCCGCTCGCGATGCCCCGCACGACGTTCGCCTGATCCCAGCGGGCTTGCGGATCTCGGGCCTTCAGCACGACAGGTGTCCCTTGGCCCATGACGGTGGGCGCGACACCAGCCGCGACACCGGCGGGCGCGTCGCCCTGCGCGTCGACGATCGGCGGGATGCCGCCAGGCCAGGTGGACGACGCCGGCAAGAGTCGCCGCGTCGCGAGGACCCGCCGCTTGAGCTCGTCGAACCCCAACGTGTCGACGAGCCATTTCATGCGCGCCCGAAGCTTGTTGTCGCGGTTGCCGGTCTGATCGAAGACGCGCAGCAGCGCCTCGATGGTCGGCAGCAGGTCCTCGCGCGCGGTGAACTCCTCGAGCGCGAGAGCAGGATGGGGGTTCGCCCCGAGCCCACCTGCGATGAACACGCGGAAGCCCGACTCGATGTCGCCGTCTTCGTTCGTGCGGGTCGTCGCGATCACGCCGACGTCGTTGAACATCGCCTGACCGCAGTCGGTCGCGCACCCTGAGAAGTTGATCTTGAACTTGCGGGGCAGCCGCTGCCCCAGCGGGTTGCGCACGAAGTGACGGAACGCCGCCTCCGCCCATGGGCTGATGTCGAGCACCTCGTGTGGGCAGGCGCCAGCGAGGTGGCATCCCTGGATGTTGCGCACGGTGTCGCCACATGCCTCGCGCGTCGTGAGCCCGACCGACGCGAGGTGGCGCATCACCTCGGGGATCTTCGTCAGCTGCACGAAGTGGAACTGGATGTTCTGCCGCGTGGTGATGTGCCCCCAGCCGCGGGAGTACTCGTCGACGAGCCAGCCGATCATGTCGAGCTGCTCGGGCTCGATCGACCCGTATGGCACCTTCACCCGCACCATCTGGTTCTGGCCGCCCTGGCGCTGGCCGTAGATGCCATTCCCGAGGCGGAACACACGGAACACGTCCTCTTCGAGGTCGCCGGCGAGGTAGCGCACGAGCATCTGCTCGAACTTCTCGATGTCGGCGAGCTGCTCGGGATCGATGGGGCGCGTGCCCGTCCGAGCAGGGAGCGTGTCGGTCACCCGACAATTATGACCAGATTTGTCGGATTTAGCCAGACCCTTCGAGGTCACACCCCCGGGTCCTCCCCGACCTCCTTCAGGGCATCCCGGAGGGCCCCACGGAGGCGTCGGGCGATCGCCGGGGTGAGATGGGTCACCAGGCCCTGGCCCGGCCGTCCCACCTCCTCGACGGTGAGCACGACCCGAGGGGCCCCGTCGTCGTAGTCGTCAGCGATGGCGACTGCCCACGAGATGCGGGCGAGCTCCTCGTCGTCGAGGCCGTCCGCGGGGTCGAAGGGGTAGTCGTCGATCGAGCGTCGCATCGGCGAATCGTGTCAGTGCGCGTTCGCTTGGATGAAGGCACCCGCGATCTTCTCCACGCCCAGCGGGTCGTCGACGAGCCCGACCACGAGGAGGTCGATGCCGTTCCCGCGCCAGAAGACGATCTGGAACGCCTCGCCGTTCTCGTCGACCGTGTCCACGAGGACGGCCGATTGGCCCCCGAGCGTGATCGACTGCGTCGGGCTCCCGCCCGCGACGCCGTCGAGCAGGGCCTGCTCGAGCGAGCTCACGCGGGCGGCGTCGGAGGGTGCGAGCGCGAGCGCGACGACGATCGCATCGGTCGCCTCGGATGTGGGCGCCGAGACGTTGCGGAAGCCCACCGAGTCGGTCAGCTCGACGGCATCGGGGAGCGTCGCGAGGTTCGCGACGAAGCTCGACGTCACGTCGCTCGACGTCGGCTCGATGCGAAAGCCGTCGACGCCGCTGAACGCCTCGTCAGCCCGGCCACCGACGGGGATCGCGTTCACGACAGTCGTGGAAGCGCCCCGCTCGACGGGGATGCGGGTCGCCGTCCGCTCGTCGATCTGCGTGCCGCCACACGACGACAACGAGAACGAGGTGGCGACAGCCAGGACAGCCGCGCCGAGGAGGGTGGCCAGCCCGTGGCCAGCCACCCCCGTCGGCACGATCAGCCTTCGGACACGGCGTCGGAGATCCCGTCCCCGTCGCCGCCGATCTCGGCGACCTCCGCGTACTCGCTCTCGGGGCGGTAGTCCCCCTGGAGGCTCGCGAGGAAGTCAGCGGGCGAGTCGGACGACCAGAACTCCATCGGCTGGTAGTCGGGAGCCTTGGTGTCGAACTCGCGGTAGAGGCCCATGCCCGTGCCTGCGGGGATGAGCTTGCCGATGATGATGTTCTCCTTCAGACCGACGAGGTTGTCGCCGCGGCCGTCGATGGCGGCCTCGGTGAGCACGCGGGTGGTCTCCTGGAACGACGCCGCCGAGAGCCACGAGTCGGTGGCGAGCGACGCCTTGGTGATGCCCATCAGCTCGGGCCGACCCTCGGCAGGACGCTTGCCTTCCTCGACGAGGTCGCGGTTCGTGTCGCGGAACGCGCGCTGGTCGACGCGCTCGCCGGGCAGGAAGTCGGAGTCACCCGGCTCCTGCACGCCGATGCGGCGCGTCATCTGACGCACGATCAGCTCGACGTGCTTGTCGTGGATCGACACGCCCTGGTCGCGGTACACCTTCTGCACCTCTTCCACCAGGTACTGCTGCGTCTCGCGCACGCCCTTGATCTCGAGGAGCTCCTTCGGGTCGCGCGGGGTCTTGTCGTCGCCGACGAGCGCGTCGCCCGCACGGACCTCCTGGCCTTCGACCACAGCGAGACGGCTGGCGCTCGGCACGAGGTACTGATCCTCGGCGCCGTCGTCGGCCACGACCGTGATCGTGCGGCCCTTGCCCTCGTCCTCTGCGATGCGCACGACACCGGACGACCGCGCGAGCACGGCCTTGCCGCGCGGCGTGCGAGCCTCGAACAGCTCGACGACGCGGGGAAGACCGCCGGCGATGTCCTGACCGGCCACACCACCGGTGTGGAAGGTCCGCATCGTCAGCTGGGTGCCGGGCTCACCGATCGACTGGGCCGCGATGACGCCGACGGCCTCGCCGAGCTCGATGTCCTTGCCGGTCGCGAGCGACAGGCCGTAGCACGTCGCGCAGATGCCGAGCTTTGCCTCGCACGTCAGCACCGAGCGCACTCGCACGCGGTCGACGTTCGGATCGTCGCGGAGCTGATCGACCTGTGCCATCGTGAGCGGAGGCCCGGCCTCGAGCACGGTGCCGTCGGCGAGCGTCATGTCGGTGAGCAACGCACGGCCGAGCAGCTTGGTGTCGAGGTACGCACGACGCTGCGGCGTGTCGGGCACGACGTGCTCGACCCAGATGCCGAGGTTCGTCTCGCAGTCGGGCTCGCGGATGATGAGCTCCTGCGCGACGTCGACGAGACGGCGCGTGAGGTAGCCGGAGTCCGCGGTGCGGAGCGCGGTGTCGACGAGGCCCTTGCGGGCGCCCGGCGTCGCGATGAAGTACTCCAGCATCGAGAGGCCTTCGCGGAAGTTCGACTTGATCGGTCGGGGGATCATGTCGCCGCGAGGGTTGGCCACGAGACCGCGCATGCCCGCGATCTGCTTGACCTGCATCATGTTCCCTCGAGCACCCGAGCCCACCATCATGTCGATGGGGTTGAACTTCTCGGCCTTGAGCACCTTCTCCATGGCGTCCTGCACCTGCGCAGTCGCCTCGCCCCAGATCTCGACTTCCTTCTGGCGCCGCTCGCCGTCGGTGATGATGCCGCGGCGGAACTGGTTCTCGAACTTCTCCGCGTCCTTCTCGGTGTCCTCGAGGATCTTCTTCTTCTCGGGCGGCGTCTTCACGTCCGCGATCGAGATCGTGAGACCCGACTGGGAGGCGTACCGGTAGCAGAGGTCCTTGATCGAGTCGAGCGACTCGGCGACCTCGGCCTTCTTGTAGTGCTCGGAGAGGTTCTCGACGATGACGCCGAAGTCCTTCTTCTTGATCGGCGAGTTCACGTGCTCGAACTGCTCGACGTACCCCGCAGGCAGGGCGCCCTCGAACAGCAGACGACCGGCGGTGGTCTTGCGCTCGATCGGCGTGCCGTCCTCCTCGAGGCCGGCGCGGAACGTGATCTCGGCGTGGATCGAGAGCGAACCCTCGTCGAGGGCGCGCTCGACCTCCCATTGGTGGCGGAACACCCGGCCCTCGCCCTTCGCACCGCCGACGAGCTCGGTGAGGTAGTAGCCGCCGATGACCATGTCCTGCGTGGGCACCACGATCGGGCGACCCGACGCAGGCGACAGGATGTTGTTCGCCGACAGCATGAGCACACGGCTCTCGGCCTGCGCCTCTGCCGACAGGGGCAGGTGCACGGCCATCTGGTCGCCGTCGAAGTCCGCGTTGAACGCGGTGCAGACGAGCGGGTGGATCTGGATCGCCTTGCCCTCGACGAGCACGGGCTCGAAGGCCTGGATGCCGAGGCGATGGAGCGTCGGCGCGCGGTTCAGCAGCACCGGATGCTCCTTGATGACCTCCTCGAGCACATCCCACACCTGCGGACGGCGACGCTCGACCATGCGCTTGGCCGACTTGATGTTCTGCGCGAGCTCGAGGTCGACCAGCCGCTTCATCACGAACGGCTTGAACAGCTCGAGCGCCATCAGCTTGGGCAGGCCGCACTGGTGCAACCGGAGCGTCGGGCCGACCACGATGACCGAACGGCCGGAGTAGTCGACGCGCTTGCCGAGCAGGTTCTGGCGGAACCGGCCCTGCTTGCCCTTGAGCATGTCGGAAAGCGACTTCAGCGGACGGTTGCCGGGGCCCGTGACCGGGCGACCACGACGACCGTTGTCGAACAGCGCGTCGACGGCCTCCTGCAGCATGCGCTTCTCGTTGTTCACGATGATCTCGGGCGCACCGAGGTCGAGCAGGCGCTTCAGGCGGTTGTTTCGGTTGATGACGCGGCGGTACAGGTCGTTCAGGTCAGAGGTCGCGAAGCGGCCGCCGTCGAGCTGCACCATCGGGCGCAGCTCGGGCGGGATCACCGGCACGACGTCGAGGATCATCGCCCTCGGGTCGTTCGCACGACGCCCGTGGTCGTCGCGACGGTTGAACGCCGACACGATCTTCAGGCGCTTGATCGCCTTCTGGCGACGCTGTGCAGAGAGGCGCTTCTTGCCCTCGCTCTCGTCGATCGCGTCGCGGAGCTTGACCTCCTCCTCGTCGAAGTCGATGCGGTCGATGAGCTGCGCGATCGCATCGGCACCCATGCCGCCCTGGAAGTAGTCGCCATAGCGCATGTGCAGCTCGCGCCACAGCATCTCGTCTTCGATGATCTTGCGGCTGTGCAGCGACTGGAACTCGTCGAACGCACGCTGCACGAGCTCGAGCTCGGCATCACCGCGCTCGCGGATCGATGCGACGTCCTTGTCGCCCGCGCGCTGACGAGACTTCACCTCGGAGTCCTTCGCGTCCTCGGACTCGAGCGACTTGATCTCGCCTTCGAGCTCCTTGAACCGCCGGTCGATCTCGAGCTCGGTCGCCTTGCGGATCTCGTCGAGCTCCTCGGCCAGCTCGGCCTGCAGGTTCGGCAGGTCCGCGTGGCGACGCTCGTCGTCGACCCAGGTGACGAGGTTCGCGGCGAAGTAGATGACCTTCTCGAGCTGCTTGGCCTTCAGCTCCTCCTTGGGCTCGAGCCCTGCGAGGAGGTACGCCAGCCACGAACGCGTGCCGCGGAGGTACCAGATGTGCACCACCGGAGCGGCGAGCTCGATGTGGCCCATGCGCTCACGGCGCACCTTCGAGCGCGTGACCTCGACGCCGCAGCGCTCGCAGATGATGCCCTTGAACCGGACGCGCTTGTACTTGCCGCAGTAGCACTCCCAGTCCTTCGTCGGCCCGAAGATCTTCTCGCAGAAGAGGCCGTCCTTCTCGGGCTTCAGCGTGCGGTAGTTGATCGTCTCGGGCTTCTTCACCTCACCGTTCGACCACGTGCGGATCGCGTCGGCGGTGGCCAGCCCGATCCGGAGCTGATCGAAATCGTTGACGTCGAGCATCAGTACGTGCTCCTCTCGCGTCGCCGCTCGTCTTCTTCGTCACTGCCTCGCTCCGGCCGGCTGATGTCGATGCCGAGCTCTTCGGCCGTGCGGAACACGTCCTCGTCGAGCTCTCGCATCTCGATCTCGGCGCCGTCCTTCGCCAGCACCTCGACGTTCAGGCAGAGCGCCTGCATCTCCTTGATGAGCACCTTGAAGCTCTCGGGGATGCCGGGCTCGGGGATGTTCTCGCCCTTCACGATCGCCTCGTACACCTTCACGCGTCCGAGCACGTCGTCGCTCTTGATCGTGAGCAGCTCCTGCAGGCAGTACGCGGAGCCGTAGGCCTCGAGCGCCCACACCTCCATTTCGCCGAAGCGCTGGCCGCCGAACTGCGCCTTCCCGCCGAGCGGCTGCTGGGTGATCATCGAGTACGGGCCCGTCGAGCGAGCGTGGATCTTGTCGTCGACGAGGTGGGCGAGCTTCAAGATGTAGACGAAGCCGACGGTGATCGGCCGGTCGTACGGCTCACCCGTGCGCCCGTTGTACAGCGTCATCTTCCCGTCTTCGCCGATCAGCCGCTCGCCGTCGACACCATCGGGACGCAGGGCGCCGAAGATGTTCTTGATCGTCATGTGCTTGCCGGCCTGCTCCTCTTCGTCCCAGTGCGCGCCGTCGAAGACGGGCGTGGCGATGAACGTCGAGGGTGGCGTCGCCGGTCGGGTCTTGCCCTCGGTGCCGCGCACGGGGTCGTTGCCGACCATGTCGCCGTCGTGGTCCCAGCCCCAGCGCGCCGCGTACCCGAGGTGGGCCTCGAGCACCTGCCCGACGTTCATGCGGCTCGGCACACCGAGCGGGTTGAGGATGATGTCGACGGGCGTGCCGTCGGCGAGGTACGGCATGTCTTCCACCGGCAGGATCTTCGAGATGACGCCCTTGTTGCCGTGGCGGCCGGCGAGCTTGTCGCCGACGCTGATCTTGCGCTTCTGCGCCACGTAGACGCGCACCAGCTGGTTCACGCCCGGCGGGAGCTCGTGGTGCTCGTCCCGGCTGAAGACCCGGACGTCGATGACCTTGCCCTGCTCGCCGTGCGGCACCTTCAGGCTCGTGTCACGCACCTCGCGGGCCTTCTCGCCGAAGATCGCGCGGAGCAGGCGCTCCTCGGGAGTGAGCTCGGTCTCGCCCTTCGGGGTGACCTTGCCCACCAGCACGTCGCCGGCATCGACTTCGGCGCCGATGCGCACGATGCCGCGCTCGTCGAGGTCACGCAGCACTTCCTCCGAGAGGTTCGGGATGTCGCGCGTGATCTCCTCGGGACCGAGCTTGGTGTCGCGAGCGTCGACCTCGTGCTCGTGGATGTGGATCGAGGTGAGCACGTCGTCGCGCACGAGGCGCTCGGACAGGATGATCGCGTCCTCGAAGTTGTAGCCCTCCCAGGGCATGAACGCGACGAGCAAGTTCTTGCCGAGCGCGAGCTCGCCGGTGTCGGTGGAGGGACCGTCCGCGAGGATGGAGCCCTTCTGGACGCGGTCGCCTTCTGCGACACGCGGCTTCTGGTTGATGCAGGTGTCCTGGTTCGACCGCCGGAACTTCGCGAGGCGGTGGACCTTCTTGCCCTTCGTCTTGTACTCGACGGTGATCGACTCGCCGGTGACATCGGTGACGACGCCGTCCTCCTCGCCGAGGATCATGTCGGCGGCGTCTCGAGCGGCGCGCGCCTCGATGCCGGTGCCGATGTACGGCGCCTCGGCCCGCACGAGCGGGACTGCCTGGCGCTGCATGTTTGCGCCCATGAGGGCACGGTTCGCGTCGTCGTGCTCGAGGAACGGGATGAGCGCCGTGGCAACCGAGACGATCTGCTTCGGCGACACGTCCATCAGCTGCACCTCGACCCCGGGGACGTAGCTGATGTCGGTGGTCGCGCCGAAGAAGACGTCGCGCTCGAGCTGCAGCTTGAGGTCGGAGAGCGTCGCGGCCTGCGGGCTGCGGCGCACGAGCACCTTCTCCTCGGCGAACGAACCATCGGCCTGCAGGGGCGCGTTCGCCTGTGCGACGACGTACTCCTCCTCCTCGTCTGCCGCGAGGTAGACGATCTGTCCGGTGACCTTGCCGTTCTCGACCTTGCGGTAGGGCGACTCGATGAAGCCGAACTCGTTCACCCGCGCGTACGTGGCGAGCGCGCCCATGAGGCCGATGTTCGGGCCTTCCGGCGTCTCGATCGGGCACATGCGGCCGTAGTGGCTGAAGTGGACGTCGCGGACCTCGAAGCCGGCGCGCTCGCGGCTCAGGCCACCGGGACCGAGCGCCGACAAGCGCCGCCGGTGAGTGAGGCCCGACAGCGGGTTCACCTGGTCCATGAACTGGGAGAGCTGGCTGGTGCCGAAGAACTCCTTGATCGCCGCGACGACCGGCCTGATGTTGATGAGGGTCTGCGGCGTGATCGCCTCGACGTCCTGGGTCGTCATGCGCTCGCGCACGACGCGCTCCATGCGCGAGAGGCCGATGCGCACCTGGTTCTGGATCAGCTCGCCGACCGACCGGATGCGACGGTTCGCGAAGTGGTCTTGGTCGTCGAGGCGGTAGCCCGGCTCCTGCTTCGTGAGGTGCAGGAGGTAGCTGCACGCGGCGAGCACCTCGCAGCGTGACAGCACGTCCTGATCGGGATCGGGGTAGTCGAGGAGATCAGCGGGAAGGCCGTACAGCTCGGAGAGCTTGGCGACCTCGCTGCCCAGCTTGCGATTCAGCTTGTACCGGCCGACGCGCGACAGGTCGTAGCGACCCTTTTCGAAGAACGCCTTGCGGAAGTAGCCCTTCGCTGACTCGACCGTCGGCGGCTCACCCGGACGGGCACGCTTGTAGATCTCGACGAGGGCTTCGTCCATCGTCGGCGCGAGGTGACGATCCTTCTCGTACTGGCCCTCGAGGAAGTCGAAGTGGTGCACGAAGCGATCGAGGAAGCCAGGTGCGTTCTCCTCGTCGTAGCCGAGCGCGCGCAGCAGCACGAAGATCGAGAGGCGACGCTTGCGGGCAACGCGGGTGCCGGCCGTGAAGTCCTTGCCGGGCTTCTGCTCGACGTCGAACTCGATCCACTCACCGCGGTACGGGTGGATCGTGCCGGTGACCCACTGGTGCTTCGCGAGGTTGCGGAGGCGGAACCGCTCACCGGGCTGGAAGATGACGCCCGGCGACCGGACGAGCTGCGACACGACGACGCGCTCGGTGCCGTTGATGATGAAGGTGCCCTTGTCCGTCATCATGGGGAAGTCGCCCATGAAGACGGTCTGCTCCTTGATCTCACCAGTGGAGCGGTTGGCGAACCGGGCCCGCACGAAGATCGGGGCCGAGTACGTCATGTCCTTCTCTTTGCACTCCTCCACCGTGAACTTGGGCGGCGGGCGCAGGTCTTCGTCGTCCGGATCGAACTCGAGCTCGAGCTGGAGGTTCTCGGTGAAGTCCTTGATCGGGCTGATGTCGCGGAAGGTCTCCGCGAGGCCCTGATGCAGGAACCACTCGAACGAATCGCGCTGGATGGCGATCAGGTCGGGCAGCTCCAACGGCTCGGTGAGGTTGGCGAACGAATACCGCTCACGGGCAGCACTAAGCGAGGGCAATGACAGCTCCCTGGGAGAAGTGGAGGTCGAGTGCCGGGGCGCGCCGGGACGCCGCGAAGGAACGGCGAAGCAAAGGGGGACGCACGGCAACCGGTGATCGTACTGGCCGGAGCGCAACGAATCAACCCGACAGCCGTTCGGCTGTCAGGTACGGGCAGGGTAGGGCCAGAAGCGCAGGTCGTCAAGCACCGGCGCCCCTGGCAGGACCCCCGACTACTTGAGCTCGACGGTTGCGCCGGCCTCTTCGAGCTGCGCCTTCGCCTTCTGGGCGTCGTCTTTCGACACCTTCTCGAGCACGGTCTTGGGCGCGCCGTCGACCAGGTCCTTGGCCTCCTTGAGACCGAGGTTGGTGAGGGCGCGCACCTCCTTGATGACCTGGATCTTCTTCTCCCCGGCCATCGTGAGGACGACATCGAACTCGTCCTGCTCCTCGGCGGCCTCGGCTGCGCCGCCGCCGCCACCGGCAGCGGGAGCGGCCGCGGCGACCGCGACCGGCGCGGCAGCCGTGACGTTGAAGCGCTCCTCGAAGTCCTTCAGCAGCTGCGAGAGCTCGAGGACGGTCATGTTCGAGATGGCGTCGAGGATCTCTTCCTTGGTGGCCATTGCCTTACTCCGTTTCTTCTGTTGCGTCGGTTGCGGGGGTTTCGACTTCGACTTCGACTTCGACTTCGGGCTCGACTTCGACTTCGACTTCGGGCTCGGCCGGCGCGTCCTGCACTCCGCCTTGCTGGTCGATGTATGCCTTCAGGCCGTACGCGAAGTTGCGTGGCAGCGCGGCGAGCAGGCTGGCGAACTGCGCCATCGGCGCCTGCAGCGCGCCGGCGAGCTGGGCGAGGAGCACCTCGCGGCTCGGCAGGTCTGCCAGCGCGGTGACCTCGTTCGCAGACAGCAGCTTGTCGCCGAGCAGGCCGCCCTTGACGATCAGCGCCGGGTTCGTGCGGCTGTAGTCGCGCAGCGTCTTGGCGACCGCTGCGGCGTCACCCTCGACGAACGCGATCGCGGTCGGGCCGACGAGCAGCTCGTCGAGCGAGTCGATGCCGGCGCTGCGGGCACCGAGGCGGGCGAGGGTGTTCTTGTAGATCTTGTAGTCACCGCCCGCGGCGCGCAGGGCACGGCGCAGCTCGGCCATCGCGGCGACGTTGAGGCCGCGGTACTCCGTCAGCAGCGCAGCATCGGCCCGGCCCAGCCGCTCCTTCACCTCGGTGACGACAGCGACCTTCTCGGCTCTCGGCTCTTCCATGTGCACCTCCTCCAGACAGCAGAACGGGCGCTCGCGCGCACGCGAACGCCCCGAAGAGACTTGGAGGAGTTCGCCTCGTCCGGCGGGCACGCTGGCCCATTGGCTCGGAAGCACCGGATGTCTGCGGCGAGCAGAGATCAGTTGTGAGCAGTCAGTCTACGGGCCCGGGCTCCGCGCCTCCACTCGGGATTGACGAGTAGAGGTGCGAATACGGTCCCCCAATCATCAATCCCGGCCGTGGGCCGCATCGCGCTTGGCTTGCTCGCGAGCGATCCAGGACTGCACGGGCGGCAGGAGCGTGGTGAGGCCCGCGACCCCCGCGACGATCAGCCCGATGCCGGCGTTGTGCACGCGCTCGAACGCGTCCAGCACCATCACGACCACGCCGGCAGCGACGAGCGCGCACCCACTGAGGGCGAGCAGCACCCGTCCGGCGGCGTTGCCGCTGAGGGTGCCAGCGGCCTGGGAGGCCTTGCCGAGGGTCTTGTCGAGCGCCCGCTCGGCCCAGGCGAACTCGGTCGCGAGGATCGCGAGGCCGACGATGATCACGAGCACACCCGGACCGGGGAGCGCGAGCAGCGCGATGCCCGCGCCGAGGACGGTGAAGCCGAGCGCCGCGACCAGCATCCGCTTGGCGTTGCGCCCGACCCACGCGAGGACGATGACCGGCCCACGCAGGCCGAACCGGTTCCAGAAGTGCGAAGGCTCGACCCCCGCGAGCTCGTCGTCGCTGAGCTCGGAGGGCGCGGCCTTGTCGGTCAGTGGGCGGCCTTGGCGTCCTCGGGTCGCGCGTGGGCGGCATCGATCTTGATGCCGGGGCCCATCGTGGACGACACCGCGATGTGCTTGAGGTACTTCCCCTTCGCTGAGGCCGGCTTCGCGCGCTGGAGCTCGTCGACCACGGCCGAGTAGTTCGACAGCAGCGCCTCGAGCGTGAAGCTCGCCTTGCCGAGCGGCACGTGGACGTTGCCGTGGCGGTCCGTGCGGTACTCCACCTTGCCGCCCTTGAACTCGCTCACCGCCTTGGCGACGTCGGTGGTCACCGTGCCGGTCTTGGGGTTCGGCATGAGGCCGCGAGGGCCGAGCACCCGACCGAGCTTGCCGACCATCGGCATGAGGTCGGGCGTCGCGATCGCGATGTCGAAGTCGAGCATGCCCTTCTCGACATCGGCGGCGAGGTCGTCGGCACCGACGAGATCTGCACCTGCGGCGCGCGCCTCGGCTGCCGCTTCACCCGCGGCGAACACCGCGACGCGGACGTCCTTGCCGGTGCCCGACGGCAGCGCGACGGTGCCGCGCACGATCTGGTCGGCCTTGCGCGGATCGACGCCGAGGCGCACAGCGAGCTCGATCGTCTCGTCGAACTTCGCCGACGACAGATCCTTCGCGAGCTCGACCGCCTCGTTCGGTGGGTAGAACTGCTCACGGTCATACCGCTTCGCAGCGTCTTCGTAGCGCTTTCCCTTCGCCATCACGGCTCCCTCATGTGTCGCGGCGCCCGGGCGAGGTCGTCCCGGTGCAGCCTGGTTGGCTAACCGACCTTGATGCCCATCGAGCGGGCAGTGCCCATGACCTGCTGGCGGGCGGCCTCGAGGTCGTTCGCGTTGAGGTCGGGCATCTTGACCTTCGCGATCTCGGTGATCTGGTCGTCGGTGACCGAGCCGGCCTCGTCGCGGCCCGGCGTCTTCGAACCCTTCTCGAGCCCGGCGGCAGCACGCAGGAGCACCGGCGTGGGCGGGGTCTTCAGGACGAACGTGAACGAGCGATCCTCGAACACCGTGATCTCGACCGGGACCACCGTGCCCGCCTGGGCTTCGGTGGCCGCGTTGTAGGCCTTGCAGAAGTCCATGATCGCGACGCCGTGCGGGCCGAGCGCCGTACCGACCGGCGGCGCGGGCGTGGCCTTGCCGGCCTGGATCTGGATCTTGACGACGGCCGCGACCTTCTTCTTGGCCATGACGGATGTGCTCCTCTTCCCTCTTCTACTTAGAGCTTGGCGACCTGGCTGAAGTCCATCTCGACCAACGTCTCGCGGCCGAAGATGTTCACCAGCACCTTGAGCTTCAGCTGGTCGGCGTTGATCTCTGCGATCTGGCCGGAGAAGTCCGCGAACGGACCTTCCTTCACGCGCACCGACTCGCCCACCTCGTACTCGAGCCGCGGCTTCGAGCGCTTCGTCGGCTCGTCGCCCTCGATCTTCACCTGGAGGAACGACTCGACGTCGCGTCGCGGCAGCGGTGACGGCTTCGCGCCCTGGCCCACGAACCCGGTGACGCCCGGCGTGTTGCGGATGACGTACCACGAGTCATCGTCCATGTCGCACCGCACGAGCAGGTAGCCCGGGAACACCTTCTTCTGGACGACGACCTTGCGGCCGTTCTTGAACTCGACGACGTCTTCCATCGGGATGACGACCTCGAAGATCTTGTCCTCGGCGTTCATCGACTGCGTGCGGGCTTCGAGGTTCTGCTTGACCTTCTTCTCGTAGCCCGACTGCGTGTGGACGACGTACCAGCGGCCCGGACGGTCGTAGGGGCTGTCCTGCCGAGGAGCCTCTTCGTCCTCCTCGTCGCCTTCCGCCTCGAGCGCGTCGACGTCGAGGACCTCGTCGTCGACGAGCACGTCGCCCAGGTCGGTCTCAGGGCCGGAACCCTCGGGCTGAGGCTCGGTGGTGAAGAAGTTCTCGCTCATGCGTTGTACAGGTGGAGGATCGCCGAGCCGAAGAGCCAGTCGAGGCCCGCGATGAGCGCGGTGAGCAGCACGACGGCGATCAGCACGATGATCGAGTAGTTGACGACCTCGGACTTGGTGGGCCAGGCGACTTTGCGCAGCTCGCCGCGAACCTCGTGGAGGAACTGGCCAGGCGACGTGCGCTCCTGCTTCGGCGGACGAGGTGTGGGAGCGGCTCGCTTCTCGCGCACCGGCGCGCCGTCAGGGCCGAGCTGGCCTTGACGCTGCATCATGCGCTTGGTCTCGCGGTTCATCGCCATGGCGGCACCCTTGTACGCGGCTTTGAGGATTTGAGTCTGGCAGGGCAGGAGGGACTCGAACCCCCGACCACCGGTTTTGGAGACCGGAGCTCTTCCAACTGAGCTACTGCCCTCGGTCAGGTCGGGACGGCCAATCGTAGCAGGGGCACCCCCCGGATCGGCCAGGCAGTCGGGGTGGATCAGCCCGCGAGGCGCCGCCGCGAGGTGCGGAGCACGAACACGCTGGCCGCTCCCGCAGCGGTGACGGCAGCCATGCCGCCCAGCACTGCCGCCCGGCGCAGCGCTCGGCTCGTCGTCGATCCGGTGCTCGCCTCATCGATCGCGGCGAGCACCTCGTCGACCCACTCGGACGGGGTGGCGGTCCGCCGGTCGTGCAGCTGGCGGAGGCTGCGGTGCAGCCGTCGGTACTGCGCGAGATCGGCCTGGCACCGCAGGCAGTGCTCCACGTGGGCGCGGGCGGCTCGATCCGTGACCGGACGCCCCTCCGCGGCTTCCGCGAGCAGCTCGCCGAGCGCCTCACACCGCATGCGCCGACCCCCCGGGACCTTCCGCACGGCTGGGCACCTCACCGCGGCGGACGAACACCTGCTCGCGCAACCGCCGGCGGGCACGGTGCAGCCGGACCTTCGCCGCCGTCGCCGAGATCCCGAGCTCTGCAGCGATCGCCTCGTGCGGCAGGTCGTACACGTCGCGGAGCACCACCACGGCGCGAAGCCGCGGGGGGAGCTGCGCGAGCGCGGCTTCGAGCTGGGCGCGCGTGACTGCTGCATCGGCGTGGGCTTGCGGGTCGGTGTCGGCGCGGGTGTCGGCGACGGGCGCGTCGGCATCGAGCTGGTCGTGCTGGTGACGGCGGCGACGCCCGACGTGGGTCGACGCGCAGTTGGCCGTGATCCGGTACATCCACGTGGAGAACTGCGCGTCGCCGCGGAATTGGCGCACGCCACGGAACGCTCGGAGGTAGGCCTCCTGGACCACGTCTCGCGCGTCCTCCTCGTTGCCCGTCAACCGATAGGCGAGCATGTACGTGTCGTCGTACGTCGCTCGGACGAGGTCGTCGAAGGCCGTCCGGCTGCCGTCGCGAGCTGCGGCGACCAGCTGGGCGATCTCTGACGTCTGCGTCACCGGTTGTGACCCTACGACCGTGAGGTGGGTTACTTGATGACTTTGGTGACGCGGCCGGAGCCGACGGTGCGTCCACCCTCGCGGATGGAGAACAGGAGGCCCTCGTCCATGGCGATGGGCTTGCCGAGCTCGACGGTCATGGTCGTGTTGTCGCCCGGCATGACCATCTCG
>DATKAS010000079.1:0-5600 GCA_035497855.1 Acidimicrobiales bacterium | reverse complement strand
ATCGCGCTCAGTGAGCTCCTCGAGAGGATCGTCTCGGCCCTCGCCCTCGCCGCGGTCGTCGCCGCGTTCGGGGCGCACATCTCGTTCGCGGCACTGCTCTTCGTCACCATCGGAACCGGCCTGCTCGCCGGTCTCGCACCTGTCCCTGGTGGCGTCGGTGTCGCCGAAGCCACCATGACCGCCCTCCTCGTCGCGATCGGCATGCCTTCGACCGAGGCGTTCTCCATCGCCATCACCTACCGAGTGCTCACGTCCTACCTTCCACCGGTGCTCGGCTTCTTCTCCCTCAACTGGCTGAAAGACCACGGGTACATCTGATGACGACCAAGACCCCGTTCCATCTGCTCGCGAAGCCGTCGGGACCGATCTGCAACCTCGACTGCGAGTACTGCTTCTTCCTTTCGAAGGAGTCGCTGTATCCCGGCGACCGCTTCCGGATGTCGGACGAGACGCTGGAGTCGTACATCCGTCAGCTGATCGAGTCGCAGCCGGGGCCGGAGGTCACGATCGCCTGGCAGGGTGGCGAGCCCACACTGATGGGCGTCGGCTTCTTCCGGAACGCGCTCGCGCTGGCCGAGCAGCACCGTCGCCCCGACCAGACCCTCCGACACACCATTCAAACGAACGGCACACTGCTCACCGACGAATGGTGCGACCTCTTCGCCGCGCATGACTTCCTCGTCGGGATCAGCATCGACGGCCCCGCGACGCTCCACGACGCATACCGGGTCGACAAGCGGGGCAACCCGACCTACGACAAGGTTCTCCGCGGCCTCGAGCTGTTGCAGGCCCACGATGTCGAGTTCAACGTGCTGTGCACCGTCAACGCCGCGAATCAGGACCATCCCCTCGAGGTCTACCGCCACTTCCGCGACGACCTCGGCGCTCGCTTCATCCAGTTCATCCCGATCGTCGAGCGTGACAACGAGACCGGCTACCAGGAAGGTGACACCGTCACCGACCGCTCCGTCGCCCCGGACGCGTGGGGCCGCTTCCTCATCGCGGTCTTCGACGAGTGGCTGCGACGCGACGTCGGCACCGTGTTCGTCCAGACCTTCGACGCGGCGCTCGCGTCGTGGCTCCACCTGCCGGCGAGTGTCTGTGTGTTCGCCGAAACCTGCGGGAACGCCCTCGCGCTGGAGCACAACGGAGACCTCTACAGCTGCGACCACTTCGTCGAGCCTGCCCACCTCCTCGGGAACATCCTGCGAACGCCGATGGTCAAGCTGATCGACTCACCCAAGCAGCGGGCGTTCGGTGACGCCAAGCGCGACTCGCTCCCCCGGTACTGCCGGGAGTGCCCGGTTCGGTTCGCGTGCAACGGCGAGTGCCCGAAGAACCGCTTCACCCTCACTCCTGACGGAGAGCCCGGCCTCAACTACCTGTGCGCCGGTTACAAGGCGTTCTTCACGCACATCGATGGGCCGATGCGCCTCATGGCCGACCTTCTCCGCGACGGCCATTACGCGGACGAGATCATGACAGTGCTGGCCCGCGCTCCCCGCAACGAACCTTGCCCGTGCGGAAGCGGCCGCAAAGCCAAGGCATGTCACCAAGCGCCTCTCCCCACCGCTAGTTGACTCCGCTCGGCGCGCACGTGTTCCGATACGTCCCGACCAAGGAAGAGTCCATCGCTGCGTTCGAACGCTCCAACGCCGGTCATGACCGAGACGGTGACCCGCGAGCTTCCCGCGTGCGGAGGAGCAACCAGCACCACTCCGTCACCTGATTGACCGACGGTTGAACGGGACCGCGAAGTCCTGGTAGCTGTCCTTCCCCATCTCGCTGGGCAGGTAGGTGATGCGCACGCCCAGATCGGTCGGGAGCAGGTCTGGCTGCTGCTCGCTCCACGCTTCGAGCGATCGTGAGACCACTTGCCAGTCGGCGCCGTCGATCTGCCCATCGCCGATGTTCACGAACGCCTCCTGGTGGGCGGGTTCGGAACGCAGGGTCAGCTCCGGGCAGCGGGCGGCGAGCGCTTCCGCCTCGCGCGCGGGCACGGGACGGCACCACTCCATCGGACCGTCGCTGTCCTCGCTGACCTCACCCCAGTAGATGCAGAAGAACGCACCGGCGCGTCCCTCGATCCACGGCAGCTGGGAGTGCCGAAGCAGAGCGATGAACTCCTTGCCGAACGCCCAGGCTCGATCCGCGCCGACGTTGCGCTTCACGCACAGCAGGCTGCGTTCGGGCATCTCCCTCGTCGCGACCTCGTACATGACAGGCCTCCTTCCGCTCAGCTCGTCAATGAGGTATGCAGCGAGCGCGCGGCGGCCCGCGTGCTCGGCCTCGGTGGCAGCCCAGAGCTCACGCACACGGTCCGCCGCCCGGACCGGCTCGAGCAGCAGGATCGCCTTGATCTCCGCCAGCGAGACCTGCAGCTGGCGCAGCGACGCGATCAAGCGTGCCTGTGTGATCTGGCCGGGCTCGTAGAAACGGTAGCCGGAGCTCTCGTCGACCCGTGCCGGTGGCAGCAGACCGAGCTCGTCATAGAGCCGCAGCGCCTTGGCGGACAGCCGGGAGCGTCTCGCGAACTCTCCGATGCTCATCTGATCCACGTGCTCGTTCCTCGTCGACATGACCGCTGCCGGAGAAGTCTGCGGCTTCCCCCAAGGTCAAGGTCAAGGCGATCCGAGCGCGTTGACGAGCGCAGCACTGGGGCCCGGTTAGCCTCGGCGCTCGTGGGTCAGCCGATCGCCGTCACCGAGAAGCCCTCGAGCAAGCCGGGCATCGTCCGGTTCGAGACGAACCGCAGCTTCACGGGGATGGGCCACGAGCACTTCTCGTCACTCGCGGAGATCACCGGACATCGCCCGACCGACGAGCTCGCGCGGCGACTGCTCGCGACCGGGAAGGTCGACGGCGTCCACGTCTACATGAACATGATCACGGTCGACGTGAAGAAGGGCTTCGAGCCGACTGGCCTCAAAGAGGTCATCGAAGGGCTCTACACCTACTGGCAGCCGGGCATGGTGCCGCCGTCGTTCGACGACGTTGCGGCCGAGGAGCCAGCCGCTGCAACACCTTCGGCATCCGGCGGGAGCCCGGCCGCCGACGACGCGATGTCCGAGGCCGCGAAGAAGGTCCCTGCTGCACTGCTCGAGCGCAGCCGTCTCGCGCGGGAGCGAGCCAAGGCCAAAGCCGCCGCCGGCGAGTAGCGCTGCCTGTCTGCGGGGGATCAGGTCACCGAGAGCGGTGCCGCCCAGGCGATGCGCGGCACGTCGCTCCAGAGTCGTTCGAGCTCGTAATACCGCCGCGTCTCGTCGAGGAACACGTGCACGACGAGATCGCCGTAGTCGATGAGCACCCAGGTGAGGTCGTCGAGGCCCTCGACGCGCAACGGCTTCGGCCCACCGTCGCGCGCGAGCTCCTCCTCGACCGCTTCCGCGATCGTGCGCACCTGGCGGCTGTTCGATCCGCTCACGATCACGAAGTAGTCCGTGATCGCGAGGACTGCGCCGACCTCGAGCACGATCGGGTCGTCGGCCTTCTTGTCCGCTGCGGCGCGAGCGGCACGCTTGGCCCACTCCTCGATCATCGCTGCGCTTGCGTCAACCAGCGGGAATCGTCTCCTGAGTCGTCGTCCTGGTTGTAGACGTCACGGTCGTGGACGTGGCCACCGCATGCTTTGCGACCTGTGCCTCGAAGTCCTGCCCAAGCACGATCGTGAGGTCGATGCCGTCGACGACCGTAGCGTCCTGCACCACCGTGCCCACGCCGAGCGACTTGGCGACGAACTCCGCGGCGCCCTTGAAGCCGGGCGTCGCGTACTTGACCTGCGTGTGCGCGACCGGAGCGTCGTCGCTCGCGATGACGAGGTTGGCCTGGAGGACCAGCACGAGGTCGGCAGCAGTGAGCATCGCCTGGTCGTCACCGGTGGTGTTCACGAGTCGCACGCGCGCGCTGTTCGTCGGAGGCGACACTGCACCCGGCATGCTCTCCGCGACGAGCAGGCGCATCGGGCCCTCGTCGGGTGTGTAGGCCTCGGGCTCCCCCGGCAGGGCGTTCACCGGCAGCACCTCGACCTGATAGCTGCCTGCGGCGAGCGACGCGAGGTGCTCCTCGACGGGCAACGGCGGTGGCGCGACTTGCGCGTCGCCGGTGGGCACGGTCGAGGTCGTCGGCGGCGGCGGAGGTGTGGTCGCTTCGATCGACGTGAGCACCGCCTGCCAGAGCGCCTGGTAGCGCACGAGCCGCGCCGCCTCGCTCTCGTCAGAGAGGTGCGCGCCGAACGCCGCCGGCAGATCGGCCGCGGTCAACGAGGCGGGACCGGCAGGGAACAGCACGTCGAGCCGGCCGTCAGGTCCCGGCGTGCCGATCGGGTCGTCGAACGACACCGCGACGGTGCCCGTCACGATCTTGGGCCACGTGGTCGCGTCGAGGATCGAGATCTGCTCGAGTCGCACGTCGAGCAATCCCTCGACGGTCTGGCGAAGCAGCGACGATCCGCCTGCCGCGTACGCGCTGCCGAGCGGCGCATCCCCGACGCCCGGCACTTCGACGCGCAACAACGTCGGGATCAGGATGAGGAAGCCGCCCTGTCCTCCGGGGCTGAGCGACGCGACAGCGATCGATTCGGGAGCGCCCGCCGCGTCGAGCGCGACGAGGAGCTGCGCCGGTGTCGGCGGGAGGACGATGTCGGCGGCGCGGCCTTCTCGCTTCACGAGACGACCCTCGCGGCTGTCCACGATCGTCTTCGCGGCGACGGCACCGAGCGCGGGGATCACTGCTGCGATGAGCACCATCACGACCGCGACCGCGACCGTGCGCCACGGACGAGTGTTGGTGCGATGGAGCCTGCCGCGTCGCGGCTCGTACGCCGACAGCTCGTCGGTGAGGACAGGAGGGGGCGCGACGGGCGGCATCCCCGGCGAAGTGTTGTTGTCGCGGATCGTGGTGCGCGCGCTCGTCTCGTCGCCAACTGCCCCATCCGTGACATCGGTGACGTCACCGACTCCGGTGAGCGTGGTGGTCGAGACCTCGGGATCGTCGATCACGGGCGTAACGCTGCCGCGTACAGACCGCGCGCGCGTATGCACGCGATCACCTCGGGCGGGACCAAGTAGTCGAGCGGACGACCGTCGACGACACGGGCGCGGAGATCGGTGCTCGACACATCGAGGCGCGGCACCTCGACACGCTGCCACCGCCATCCGGCGGGCGGTTGCCGGCCTTCGGCTCCCGGCCGGTCGACCACGACGATCGTCGAGCTGTCGCGGACCTCGTCGACCCGCTCCCAGGTCATCAGACCGGCGGCGGCGTCGCTGCCGAGGACGACGAAGAGCTCCGCGGTCGGATTGTCGCGACGCAGATCGCGCAAGGTGTCGGCGGTGTACGACGGCCCTCCCCGATCGATCTCGATGCTGCTCGCCTGCAGGCCAGGGACCCCTCCCACGGCGGCTTCCACCATCGCGAGGCGGTCCTCGGGCGGGCTGATCGTCCGCTCCCCGGCCTTCTGCCACGGCACGTTGGCCACGACGAGGAGGACGAGATCGAGCTGGAGGGCGTGGCGCACGTTGACTGCGGTCACCAAGTGGCCGACGTGTGGCGGATCGAATGTCCCCCCGAACACGCCCACTCGCACGAAGCCGCAGGCTATC
>DATKAS010000078.1:0-6642 GCA_035497855.1 Acidimicrobiales bacterium | reverse complement strand
CACCTCCAATCATCAATCTCGGCGAGGCGTGAGGCGTGAGGCGTGAGGCGTGAGGCGTGAGGCGTGAGGTCGGTCGTGCGCGTCTCGTCAGGGGAGGCGGTCGAGCCCGACCTCGTGACCGTCGAGCATCACTTGCACGTTGCCGGTGCCCGCCGCGCGCCAGCTGCCCTGACCGTCACGGATCGCGGCGGTCTGCTCGTCGACGGCGACGATCGGGAACGACGAGCCCGCGAGCTCGAACGTGCGACGTGACCGGTCGTGGCTCCACTGATCGTGATGCGGGATGACCGCGACCTGCTCGAGCAGGCCGAGCCCGAGCGTGAACGCGCCGCCTCGCGGATCGACCATCGGATCGCACAGCGCCATCGCGCCTGCCGACGAGCCGGCCACGACCGCGCCGTCCCGCCACGCGTCGAGCAACGCCTGCCAGACAGGCGTCGCCTTGAGCACCGAGCGGAGGTGCATCGGCGAGCTGCCGGTGAGATAGATGAATCGCGCCGACCGCACTTCGGCGGCATTGCCCTCGTCGAGTGCGTCGTTGCGTCGCAGCACCATGAGCCCGCGCGCCTTCGCGCCGAGCCCCTCGAAGTGCGACACCGCCGCGGCGACCGTGCGTTCGGGATGCTCGTACGCGGAGCCCGTCGGGAGGACGATCACCTCGTTCGTGCCCGCGACGCCGAGCAGATCGGCGTCGAACCCGCAGTCGCTGCCGAACTCGCCGCCTCCGACCAACACCAACGTGCCGCTCACGGCGGGCCACCGTAGTGGCCGGGTCGATGCGGGCCGGCGTTCCGCGTCAGCCGACGAGGGAGGCCCTCAGCCCCGCGATGTGCGCTGCGTCGACGCCGAGTGTGGCGACGTAGCGCTCGATCGACTGGTGTTCGGCTCGGATGTGATCGAGCAGGGCGAGGATGCTCTCGGGCTCAGACGACATCATGGCGCTCGGCGCCTTGCTCATCCGCTCCCGGGCTTCGGGCATGTTGACCTTCACCCACTCGATCATGCGGGCGACGCCCTCGCGGCTCAGCGCGTAGTCCTCCGCGATCACGTCGTCGGGCACCTGCAGCAGGGCGAGCACCAACGCGGCCACGATGCCGGTGCGGTCCTTGCCCGCCGCGCAGTGGAAGACCGCGGGGTAGGTGTCCTGCTCGGCCAGGAGTCGGAGCGACCGACCGAGCGCCTCTTCGCCGGTGACGAGCATCTCGACGTAGCGGTCCACGAGGAAGGTCGGCGAGTCGGCTTGCGACTCGAGCACGTCGATGCTCCACACGACGTCCATGACCGGGTGGTGGTGGTAGTCGACATCGTCGATCGGCACCCGGCCGTGCTGTTCGAGCTCGTCGGGGGTGCGGAGGTCGATGACCGTGCGGAGGCCGAGCGGCTCGAGGCGGACGACGTCTGCTTCGGAGATCCGATGGATGCCGTCGGCTCGGTACAGGCGATGCCAGAGGGTCGTGCCGCCGCCGGCGGTGGGGTATCCGCCCAGGTCACGGAAGTTGAAGGCGCGCTCGAGCTCGATGTGGCGCGACGGATGAGCCGTTGCAGTCGACATGGCTTCGACGGTATCGGCGTCGGGTGGCCGTCCGGTCTCGGCAGCGTGAACTCGCGGTGACGCCTCTCTCCGGGGTCTGTCGTCTCTCCGGGGTCTGTCGTCTGGAAGCGGCTCCTTACCCGCCGGTAACATCGCGCGGGTGACCGTGAAGCGCGTGGGCATCGTCGGGTCGGGGATCATGGGCGCGGGGATCGCCGAGGTCGCTGCCAAGGCCGGATACGAGGTGATCCTGCGCTCTCGCCACGAGTCGAGTGCGAACGGCATGGTCGCCGCGCTCGAGAAGACGCTCGGCAGGCAGGTGGAGAAGGGCAAGCTCGACGAAGCCGAACGAGCCGCGGTGATCTCCCGGGTGACCGCGACCGCCGTGATGGGCGACCTCGCCGACTGTGACCTCGTCATCGAGTCCGTCGTCGAGGACCTCGAGGTCAAGAAGCACCTCTTCCGCGAGCTCGACCACTACTGCCGTCCCGACGCGATCCTCGCCACGAACACCTCGACGCTCCCGGTCGTGGAGATGGCGGTCGAGGCGGGTCACCCCGAGCGGGTGTGCGGCATCCACTTCTTCAACCCTGCGCCCGCGATGGCCCTCATCGAGATCGTTCGACCGCTCCTCGCCTCGGACGAGACCATCGCCTCGGCCCGCGAGTTCGCACAGCAGTGTGGCAAGGACGCAGTCGTCGTGGAGGATCGCGCCGGCTTCGTCGTGAACGCGTTGCTGTTCCCGTACCTGAACAACGCAGTGCGGATGCTCGAGGCGGGCACCGCGTCGCGCGACGACATCGACGCCGCGATGCGAGGCGGCTGCAACTTCCCGATGGGTCCGTTCGCGCTGCTCGACCTCGTCGGCCTCGACACCTCGGTCGCGATCCTCGACGCGCTGTACGACGAGTTCCGCGAGCCGAGCTACGCGCCGGCGCCGCTGCTCCGCCGCATGGTCTCCGCGGGGCGTCTCGGTCGGAAGTCCGCAGTCGGCTTCTACGACTACCGCAAGTAAGCCTCGGGCTCGATGGCTGCCCGGCCGGTCGAGCCGCCGCCCTCCGCGTGGCAGTTCCCGCCTGTCGACGCCGCCGACGAGGACGGGCTCGTCGGTGTCGGCGCTGACCTCGAACCCGGCACCCTCCTCGCCGCGTATCGCAACGGCCTGTTCCCGATGCCCGTCGGTCGCGACGGACCGATGGGATGGTGGTCGCCCGATCCGCGCGGCGTCCTCCCACTCGACGGGCTGCTCGTGTCGCGGTCGTTGCGACGGTCCCTTCGTCGGTACGAGGTGCGAGTCGACTCGGCTTTCGAGGCTGTCATGCGAGCGTGCGGCGACCCGTCGCGCTCGGGCGGTTGGATCACCGAGTCCATGGTCGCTGCATACGTGCGGATGCATCGACTTGGCTGGGCGCACAGCGTCGAGTGCTGGACTGACGACGGTGAGCTCGTCGGTGGCCTCTACGGCGTGGCCGTCGGCGGCCTCTTCGCCGGTGAGTCGATGTTCAGCTCACAGGTCGACGCGTCGAAGGTCGCGCTCGTCGCGCTCGTCGAACGGCTGCGCGCCGCTGGCTACCGACTGCTCGACGTGCAGTGGGCGACACCCCACTTGCGCACCTTGGGCGTGGTCGAGATCCCCCGACCGCGCTACGTGGTCGCGCTCGAATCGGCGCGTGAGATCGAGGCGGGAGACGCGTGGGGAACGGCGTGGTGGGCAGCGTCGTGAGCGAGAATGACAGCGTGACTCGGCGCGACCAACCGTGGGTGATGCGGACATACTCCGGTCACTCGACGGCCAAGGCGTCGAACGAGCTGTATCGCACGAACTTGGCGAAGGGGCAGACCGGCCTCTCGATCGCGTTCGACCTGCCGACCCAGACGGGGTACGACCCCGACTCGCCGATGGCGAGAGGCGAGGTCGGGAAGGTGGGCGTGCCGGTCGTGCACCTCGGTCACATGCGCACGCTGCTCGATGGCATCCCGCCTGGGCAGATGAACACGTCGATGACGATCAACGCCACAGCCGCGTGGCTGCTCGGCCTCTACGTGGCGAACGCGGACGAGCAAGGCGTCGCCTCGGTCGACCTGCGCGGCACGACGCAGAACGACATCGTGAAGGAGTACCTGTCGCGCGGCACGTACATCTTCCCCCCGGACCCGAGCCGGCGCCTGATCGTCGACATGGTCGCGTGGTGCGCGCACCACGCCCCGAAGTGGAATCCGATCAACGTCTGCAGCTACCACCTCCAAGAGGCGGGTGCGACCCCGGTGCAGGAGATCGCCTACGCATTCGCCACCGCGATCGGAGTGCTCGACGCAGTCCGCGACTCGGGCCAGGTCGAGGCCGAGCGCTTCCCCGCGGTGTTCGGCTCGATCTCGTTCTTCGTGAACGCCGGCATCCGGTTCGTCGACGAGATCTGCAAGCTCCGCGCGATGACCGACCTCTGGGATCGCATCGGCGTGGAGCGGTACGGCATCACCGATCCGACGCTTCGCCGCTTCCGCTACGGCGTGCAGGTGAACTCGCTCGGCCTCACCGAGAGCCAGCCCGAGAACAACGTGCAGCGCATCATCCTCGAGATGCTCGCAGTCACGCTGTCGAAGCGCGCACGGGCGCGCTCGATCCAGCTGCCCGCGTGGAACGAGGCGCTCGGGCTCCCGCGGCCGTGGGATCAGCAATGGTCGCTTCGCATGCAGCAGGTGCTCGCCTACGAGACCGACCTCCTCGAGCACGACGACATCTTCGACGGGTCCGTCGTGATCGAGGCCCGCACGTCCGAGCTGGCCGACGCCGCACAGGCCGAGCTCGACGACGTGCTCGCACTGGGCGGGGCATTCGAAGCGATCGAGGAGATCAAGGGTCGACTCGTGCGGTCGCTCTCGGATCGCACGCGCCGCATCGAGTCGGGTGAGCAGGTGGTCGTCGGGGTCAACGCGTTCACCGAGCACGCGTCGTCGCCCCTCGACGGCGAAGAGGCGATCCTGCGGGTCGACCCACGCGTCGAGGCCGAGATGATCGACGACGTGATCGCGTGGCGATCCGCGAGATCCCGATCGGCCGCCGACGCGGCGCTGCGCGAGCTCCGAGCCGCAGCGGCAGGCACGACGAACGTGATGCCGGCGACGATCGCGTGCGCGAAGGCCGGCGTCACGACGGGGGAGTGGGCGCAGACGCTCCGAGACGTCTTCGGCGAGTACCGCGCACCGACCGGGGTCGGGGCGGCGGTCGGTCACCGCGACGGCGACATGCGCGAGCTCGCGGCTCGTGTCGCTGCGATGGACGGCGGCCCCCCGCGGTTCTTGGTCGCGAAGCCAGGGCTCGACGGTCACTCGAACGGTGCCGAGCAGATCGCCGTTGCGGCGCGGGATGCCGGCATGGAGGTCGTGTACTCGGGCATCCGCCTCACGCCTGAGCAGATCGCCGCGTCTGCGCGCGACGAGGACGTCGACGTGGTCGGCCTCTCGATCCTGTCGGGCAGCCACCTCGAGCTCGTGCCTCAGGTGATCGGTCTGCTCCGTGCCGAAGGCGTGGAGGCTCCGGTGATCGTCGGCGGGATCATCCCGGAGGAGGATCGGCCGCAGCTCCTCGAGGCGGGAGTCGCCGCCGTCTACACGCCGAAGGACTTCGAGATCGGGCGGATCATCGACGACATCGCTCATCTCGTGGAGAAGCGGCGTGCTGCAGCGCAGTGACACGGACAGTGGCACAGGTGTGACGACGCGAATGGGCCGTTCGGCCCAGGGGGTGGGTGCTTGATTCGAGTCACCACGCGCCGATGGTCCTCCGATGACTGATCGGCGGGCGGTCCTCGGTCTGGTCCTGGGCGTACTCGGCCTGGGGCTCGGCATCGCCGCGCTCGCGCTCGATCTGCCAGCGCTCGGCCTCATCGCCGGTGTCTGTGCGATCACCGCGGCGCTGGTGGCGAGGCAACCTTCCGCGCACCGACACGAGGCCGAACCCGCGCCGCAACCCGAGCCCGTCCCTGCGCGTCGACGCACGGATGCCGATGAGCCCGAGACGGTGACCGCGACCGAGCCCGTGACAGTGATCGACCCCGTGCCAGTGATCGACCCCGTGGTCGAACCAGTCGACATCTCCGAACCGGAACCCGAGGTGACGGAAGTCGTGCACCTCCCGAGCGACGCAACCAGGAAGGTCGAGAAGGTCATGACCTCGCCGATCACCGACCCCACGGGCCTCTTCAGCGAGGACTACTTCCACATCGCCGTCGAGACGCGTGTGTCGGCGGCGCGCCGCCACCTGCGGCCGGTCGCGATCGTGCTCTTCGATGTCATGCAGGGTGTGCGCAGCGGCGAGCCCACACGCGTCGCACCCGAGCCCGTCGTGAAGGCGATCCGCACCACGTTGCGCGAGGCCGACACCGCGTGCCGGCTGTCCGACGGCCGGTTCGGCTTCGTGCTCGAGGACACACCAGAGGACGGCGCGATCTGGACCGTCGAGCGGCTGCGTCGCGCGCTCACCGACGCGAACGAGACCGAGCGCGACGTCGTGCAGACGCGGTGGGCCGGCATCGCGTGCTACCCCGCTCATGCGTTCTCCGCCTCGGAGACGTTGGCGAAGGCGCAGGCCGCGTTCGAAGCCGCCAAGGACTGGCCGCAAGACCGCATCGAGGTCGCGACTTCATCCGACTGATCGGACCGCTGAACCCGTTCGCGCTCGCGGCCGTATGACCACCTGACGCGAAGCGAAAGCGAACGGAGGAACCCGTGTCCAAGCGACTTCTATTCGGCGCGGTCGCGATGATCGCAGTGCTCATGCTCGCCGCGTGCGGCGACGACTCGGGCAGCTCGAGCTCCAACACCGCCGCGGCATCGGCCGCGACCACCGCGGCAGGCGGCGCCGGAACGAGCGCCGCGGCCGCACCGACCTCGGCTGCTTCTGCGGGCACCACCGCTGCGGGGGCCGCGGCGGCGAACGCGACAGTGACCGACGCCGACAACTCCACGATCGGGCAGAAGATCCTCGTGGACTCTGCGGGCATGACGATCTACCTGTTCGAGCCGGACGGCACGTCGCAGACGAGCACGGTGCCTGCCGGAATCAAGGCGAACTGGCCGGCGGTCGTGGCGACGTCGGGCACTGCGGTGGCGGG
>DATKAS010000077.1:0-17784 GCA_035497855.1 Acidimicrobiales bacterium | reverse complement strand
CGAACGCCGGGCCGCACTGGTCGTCGCCGCGTCCTAGCCGGTCACCTAAGGTCGAAACCATGCAGCATCGGGCGGTCCCCGTCATTCCGAGCAGGCGGGAACACGCGACCGGGCGCCCAAGTGACCAAGCGGAGTAGATGGCACCGGACGGGATCGTGACGCCGGAGCAGGCGACTGACGTGGTCTTCCCTACGGACGGCTGGCGTGAGGTCGATGCTGAGCCGAACTGGCGGCAGTGGACGAACGAGTACGGCGACGTCTTGGCCAAGACGACGGTGCCGCTCGGAACTGTCCCCGCTCTCCGAGAAGATAGGTCCGAGATGATCGGGTTGTTCCGCGCGCTCTCCGAGCGCCGTGGAGGCGCTCTGTTCTCTGTCGACGCCTTCGCCGAAGAGGCGATACCTGCTGTGCAGTGGATCTACAAGAAACGGGCGAACGGGTTGGGCTTCCTGTACTACGCCGCTCTCTACATCGATGTCGCGACCCATACGGTGGTGATCTCTCTGGTTGCCGGTGAGCGAGGGATGACGGGCCTTCGTGAGACCGACGTCGTGTTGCTGCTTGTGTCCCAAGGGCGTCTGAAGCTTCCCCGAGGACCTGGGGCATCGGACACGCCGATCGAAGGTTGGTTCGTCGACCCGTACGACGATGACTACGACGGGCCGGTTCTGCGTTCCATCGCCGACAGCGAGGAGTTCGATGACCGCATCCCCGACCATCCGCTGACACGACTCCGGCGCACCCTGCGCGATCTCCGCGCCTCGATGACGTTCGTCGAGTAGTCGATCGGCCAGCGGAGACCAACGGCGTCCACCGGTGGAGCGTTGTAGCCCGGGGCCCCGAGGTCTTCTGGACACACCAGACCAGGTCAGACCAGCAAGAACGCTCAGCGGCCCTTGCCCGGCAGGATGCGATATGCGTCGTAGACGCTGTCGATCTGGCGGATGGTGCTGATCACCGAGTCGAGGTGCTGCGGGTCCGCGAGCTCGAACTCGAACCGCATCCGCGAGATGCGGTCGTTCCCGGTCTGGGTCGAGCAGGCGATGATGTTCACGTGCTGGTCCGAGAGCGCGTTCGACACGTCGCGGAGCAGCCGTGACCGGTCGAGCGCCTTGACCTCGATCGCAGCGACGAACACGGTGTCGGCCTCGCCGTCCCATTCGACGTCGATCACTCGGTCGCCTTGGCCGGTCGACAGCGACACGGCGTTCGCGCAGTCGGCTCGATGCACCGACACGCCCCGACCACGCGTCACGAAGCCCACGATCTCGTCGCCGGGCACCGGCGTGCAGCAACGAGAGAGCCGCACCATCACATCGTCGAGACCTTCGACGTGGATGCCGGCGCTGTCGGTGCGCTTGTTCTTGCGAGGCGTGCGGACCGACGTGGGCAGTCGCTCCTCGGTGTCCTCCTCGCCCTCACGCAGGATGCGAGCGACACGCTGCGCGATCGCCGAACCCGACACGCGATTGTCGCCGATCGCGACGTACAGGCCCTCGAGGTTCTGGTAGCTCATCGCCACCGCGGTGTTCTCGAGTACGTCGCTCCCGAGCAGCTTCTGCACGGGAAGGCCCTCGCGGCGCAGCGCCTTCACGAGCTCTTCGCGGCCGGTCTCGATCGCGTCTTCACGGCGCTCACGCGAGAACCACTGCCGGATCTTGTTGCGCGCGCGCGGCGACACCACGATCCTCAGCCAGTCACGCGACGGCCCAGCGCCCTCGACTTTCGACGTGAAGATCTCGCACGTGTCGCCCGACTGCAGCGTCGAGTCGAGTGGCACCAGCCGCCCATTGACCCGGGCACCGATGCACGAGTGACCGACTTCGGTGTGGACGGAGTAGGCAAAGTCGATCGGCGTCGCGCCACGCGGCAGCGTGACCACTCGGCCCTTCGGTGTGAAGACGAAGACCTCGTCCTGCTCGAGATCGGTCTTCAGGTTCTCCATGAACTGCGCGGGGTCGCTCGTCTCCTGCTGCCAGTCGACGATCCGGTTGAGCCACGCGATGTCGGACGCCGGCGTGTTCTCCTTGTAGCTCCAGTGCGCGGCCACGCCGAACTCGGAGCGCTGATGCATCTCACGGGTACGGATCTGCACCTCGAGCGGCTTGCCGCCGGGACCCACGACCGTCGTGTGCAACGACTGGTAGAGGTTGAACTTCGGCATCGCGATGTAGTCCTTGAACCGGCCTTGCACCGGCTTCCACGTGGCGTGGATGGAACCGAGCGCCGCGTAGCAGTCCTTCACCGTCTCGACGATGACGCGGATGCCCACCAGGTCGAAGATCTCGTCGAACTCGCGACCCTTCACGACCATCTTCTCGTAGATGCTCCACAGGTGCTTCGGTCGGCCGGTCACCTCGGCAGTGATGCGGAGCTCAGCGAGTCGTGTACGCACGTGCTCGAGCACGTCGTCGAGGTACTCGTCGCGCTCCGGGCTGCGCGTCGACACCATGTGGTCGATCTCCGCGTACCGCTTCGGGTGCAGCGACGCGAACGCGAGGTCCTCGAGCTGCTGCTTCATCTCCTGCATGCCGAGGCGATGGGCGAGCGGCGCGTAGATGTCGAGCGTCTCCTGCGCGGTGCGCCGCTGCTTGGGCTCGGGGAACGCGGCGATCGTGCGCATGTTGTGCAGGCGGTCGGAGAGCTTGATGATGAGGACGCGCAGGTCCTTCGCCATCGCCACGAGCATCTTGCGCATCGTCGCGGCCTGCTGCTCCTCCTTCGAGTCGAACCTGATGCGTTCGAGCTTGGTGACCCCGTCGACGATCGAGGCGACCTCGGCGCCGAACTCGCGCTCCACGTCCTCGAGAGTGACCGCAGTGTCTTCAACCGCATCGTGCAGCAGCGCCGCTGACACGGTCGTCTCGTCCAGACCGAGCTCGGCGACGATCTGGGCGACCGCGATGGGGTGGTTGATGTAGCGCTCGCCCGACTTGCGGAACTGCTCGGCGTGCGCGGTCGCCGCGATCTCGTACGCCCGGGTGATCGTCGAGGTGTTGGCCTTCGGGTGGCGACTTCGGTACGCGGCGACGACCGACGCGACCTCGTCTGCGGGCGCCGAAGCCTGCCGCCTCCAAGGGAGCACCCGATCGACCGTGGCCACCGCTCCTCCTCGCCTCCTACTGACCTGTCTCAGTCATACGTGATCAACGACACGACGTCATACCCAGTCAACCGGTCGCGGCCCCGAAGGAAACCCAGCTCGAGCAGGAAACCCAGCCCCACGACCACTCCCCCGAGGGCCTCCACCAGCCTGACCGTCGCGCCCGCGGTGCCGCCAGTCGCCAGGACGTCGTCGACGACGAGCACGCGGTGGCCATCGAGCACCCCATCCCGGTGCACCTCGAGCCGATCGGTGCCGTACTCGAGCTCGTAGTCCTCACCGGCGACCTCGGAGGGCAGCTTGCCGGGCTTGCGCACCGGCACGAACCCCGCCCCGAACCGATAGGCGACCGGCGCGGCGAGGATGAATCCCCGCGCCTCGATGCCCACCACGCGGTCGATGTCGATGCCGGCGAAGTGGTCCGCGATCGCGTCGATCGAGAACCGGAACGCACTCACATCCGCCCAGAGCGGCGTGACGTCCTTGAAGACGACACCCGGCTTCGGGAAGTCCGGCACGTCGCGGACGAGCCCTTCGAGCCATGCCGCGTCGACCGTCACCGTTCGAGGCTACCGCTAGGTGTCAGCGCTTCTTCTTCTTGCGTGGGCGCGGCGGGTGGCCGAACGCTGTGCCCGGGGACGAGCCGGCCGGCGGCGCGCCTGCCTGCGTCGCATCGGCGGGGCGTGCCGCCGTCGCGGCCGCGGCAACCGGACGCCCTGCGGACCCCGAGCCGAGCGTGGCGAGGGCAGTCGCGGCAGGGATCGTCGACAGCACCGTCGTGCTCCCGAACTTCGCCTTCAACGCCTTGTACCTCGGCTCCCTCTCCTTCAGCGCCGCGAGGATCGGCGTGGCGATGAAGATCGACGAGTACGAGCCGGTGATGAGGCCGACGAGCAGGGCGAGCGCGAAGTCCTCGAGCGCAGTCGCCCCCATCAGGATCGAGCCGACGAAGAGCAGCGACATCACCGGCAAGATCGCGCACAAGGTCGTGTTCAACGAACGGGCGAGCACCTGGTTCATGCTCAGGTTGACGATGTCGCCGTAGGTCGCCCGCCCAGTGGCGAGCACGCGCCGCGTGTTCTCGTGCACCTTGTCGAACACGACGATCGTGTCGTAAAGCGAGAAGCCGAGGATCGTGAGGAACGCGATGACGGTGGCGGGGGTGACCTCGAAGCCGAGGACCGAGTACACCCCGACGCTGATGAGCACGTCGTGCACGACAGCCGCGAGCGCGCCCACGGCCATGCGCCATTCGAACCGCACGGTGATGTAGAGCGCGAGCAGGATGAAGAAGATCACGAGCGCACGGATCGCCTTGTGCGTGATCTCGGCGCCCCAGGTCGGGCCAATCGAGGTGAAGCTCACCTCGCCGACGTCGACCTGCGCGTTCTCGGCGAGCGTCTGACGCACGCCACTCGACGTCGCGCCGGTCTGCGGGCCGGCTTGCGCTCGGATGCGCTCTCCGTCCGAGCCACGCAGCGTCTGGATCTTCCCGTCGTTGATCCCGAACTTCTCGAGCGTGCTCCGGGTCTCGCTGACGCTCGTGTGGGACGCGGGGAATTCCCAGGCGACGCCGCCCTCGAACTCGATCCCGAGGTTGAGCCCTCGCGTGAAGAGGGAGAGCAGGCTGATCAAGATGAGGGCACCCGAGATCATGAAGCCGATGCGGCGCTTCCCGACGAAGTCGAAGTGCGACTCGCCGTGGTACAGCCGGTGCAAGAGCCCGCCGCGCGAGGGCTTCGGCTCGGGGGCGCTGTCCTCCTGAGGCCGAGTGTCGAGATCGGTCATCGGGATGCCCCCACGAGCGACTTGTCGTCCGGGCTCATGGCCTCACCGCGGTGCACGCCGAGCACGTCGGTACCCGAGAAGTACTTGCTGCGGCTGAGCAGGATGACTGCCGGCCGGGTGAAGGTGAACGAGACGAGCATGTCGAGTGCGGTCGAGAGGCCGAGGAAGAACGCGAACCCTCGCACCGACCCGACCGTGAAGTACCAGAGGATCCCGGCGCCGATCAGCGATGCGCCGTCCGCGGCGAGGATCGTGCGGTAGGCGCCACCGAAGCTGCGCTCGGCGGAGGAGCGCAACGTCCGTCCGAGCCGCACCTCGTCCTTCAGCCGCTCGAAGTACACGACGTAGGAGTCGACGGTGACGCCGATCGACACGATGATGCCCGTGACGCCGGCGAGCGTCAGTGCGAGCCCGTGCGACTGGCTCAGGTACGACACGATCGACCAGAGGAGCGCACCGGAGATGAGCAGTCCGGCCGGGACGACGAGGCCGAGGCGCCGGTAGTAGACGAGCATGAAGAGCACGACGAGCAAGAGCCCGATGATGCCCGACACGACACCGGCACGGAGCGAGTCCTTGCCGAGGCTCGCCGAGACGGTCTGCACGGCCTGCGGCTCGAGCTGCACCGGCAGGGCGCCGTAGCGCAGCACCAGCGCGAGGTTCTTCGCCTCGCGCTCCGTGAAGTTGCCGGTGATCTGGATCTGGTCACGGGTGAACGTCGGCGTCTGCACGACGGGCGCCGATTGCACGACGCTGTCGAGCACGATCGCGATCTGTGCGGTCGGGCACGTCTGGTCCCTGTTGAAGCATCGGGTCGCGAGCTGGTTCCAGCCGTCGATGCCGGTCTGCCCGGACTTCATCTCCAGGTGGACGCTCCACTGGCCACTCGACGGGTCGACCACAGCGCTCGCCGTCGACACGCCGGCCCCCGTGAGCGCGACCGGACCGAGCTGGTAGCGCGCGGTGACCGTGCCGTTGCGATCCTTCTCCTCGAGCACGACGACCTTCGATGGATCGTCCTGATCCGCTGGCGTCGTCGGGATCGCGGTCGAACCAACGGTGGTGCTCGTGGTCGCCGCGGTGGTCGACGAGCCCGCCGCGCCGGCGACGGTCGTCGTCGCTCCCGCGACCGTGGTGGTCGAGCCCGGGCTGACGCTCGCGCTCGGGACAGGCGTCGATGCGTCGGGCGGGAGGTTCTGCAGCGTGGGACGGAAGTGCAACACGGCGGTCTGGCCGACGATCTCGAGCGCGCGGTCCTGATCCTTCACACCGGGGAGCTCGACCAGGATCGAGTTGCCCTGGCGGGTGATCTCGGGCTCGGCGACGCCGAGCGCGTCGACTCGGTTGCGGATGATCGCGATCGTCTGGTCGAGCACGCCGCTGTCGACCGACTCCTTCGGCTGGAGCACCACCGACGCACCGCCCTGGAGGTCGAGACCGAGCGCGGGCTTGTTGCCCGAGATGAGCGTGAGCCCGAGCGCGACAGCGGCGACCGCGATCGTGATGACGAGGGAGAGGATCAGGTTGCGGCGCATGTCAGCTGTTGTCGTGCGCGTCGTCCACGTCGGACGGCTCGTCGATCTTCTCGATCTTGTCGACCTCGTCGACGTGCTCGTCCTGCTTCGTCGGCTTCTCCGACTTCACCGGCTTCTCCGGCTTCTCCGACTTCTCGGGCTCCGGTATTGCGCCCGCGCCCTTCGTGAGGATGCGAGCGACCGCGCCGCGAGCCATGCGCATCTCGATCCCCTCGGCGACCTCGATGAGGAGCGTGTCGTCCTCCAGCTCGGTGACGATGCCGTAGATGCCGGACGAGGTCATGACCTCGTCGCCGACCTCGGTGTCACGGACCAGAGCCTGCTGCTCCCGCAGACGCTTCTGCTGCGGCCGGATGAGGAGGAAGTACATGAGGCCGAAGACGGCCACGAGAAACAGGATTGCCACGGGGAGGGTCCAGAGTTTGGGCGATGGAGCGTCTTGCAGGCTAGCCCGCGGACCCTCTCGGATCACATCACCGGGGGCGCGTCACCGGTCCCACGTGCTGCTCACGGCCGCTCGGAACGCGGTGAACGAGCCGGACTCGATCGACGCCCGCATCCGCTCGACGAACCGCAGCAGCCATCCCACATTGTGGAGCGTGAGGAGCCGCCGGCCGGTGGGCTCGTCGGTGGTGAGGAGATGGCGTACGTAGCCCCGGGAGAACCGCGCCGAGACCGGGCTCGGAGCGGAGGCGTCGATCGGGTCGTCATCCCGAGCGAACCGTGCGTTGCGGAGGTTGATCCGGCCTTCGTCGGTGAGGAGCGTGCCGTGCCGGCCCAGTCGGCTCGGCAAGACGCAGTCGAACAGGTCGACCCCCAACGCCACCGCCTCGACGAGTGACAACGGGTCACCGACACCCATGAGGTAGCGGAGTCGATCCGACGGAAGCTCTGCGGTTGCCGCCGAGAGCGCCGGCAACATCTCCTCCCGGGTCTCGCCCACGGACAGACCGCCGATGCCATAGCCAGCGAAGCCGATCTCTGCAGCTCGGCGCGCGCTCTCACCGCGGAGCGCGAGGTCCGTTCCGCCCTGCACGATGCCGAACAGCGCCTGGCCCTCGCGGCGGTGCACCGCAGCAGCACGCTCGGCCCACGCCGCGGTGCGCTCCATGGCGAGCCGCACGACGTCGGGCGGCGAGGGCAGGGGTGGGCACACGTCGAGCGCCATCTGGATGTCGGCGCCGAGTGCCTCTTGGATGGCGACCGCGCTCTCGGGGGTGAGCCGCTGGGTGCTGCCGTCGTAGACCGAACGAAAGGTCACACCGTCGTCGTCGACCTGCGGCGACAGTGAGAACACCTGGAACCCGCCGGAGTCGGTGAGCACGTGACCGTCGAAGCCCATGAAGCGGTGCAGCCCGCCGAGCGACGAGACCACCTCCGCTCCCGGCCGAAGCATCAGGTGATAGGTGTTCGCGAGCACGACCTGCACGCCGAGCTCGGTGAGATCGTCGGCGGTGAGGTGCTTGACGGCCGCGCGCGTGCCGACCGGCATGAAGCACGGAGTGCGGATCTGCCCGCGCGGCGTCGTGGCGAGCGTGGCCCGCGCGTGTCCGTCGCGCGCGACCACCTCGAGCTCGATCGGTGCTGCGAGCATCAGCGCGGCGCGTGGCGATCGAGGAGCATCGCATCGCCGAACGAGAGGAACCGGTATCCCTCGTGCATCGCGGTGTCGTAGAGCGCCCGCCACCGCGGTCCGACGAACGCGTCGACGAGCAGCAGCAACGACGACCGCGGTAGGTGGAAGTTGGTCATCAACAGGTCGACGACCTGCCAGTCGAAGCCGCCGTGGATGAACAGCGAGGTGTCGCCGGAGAGTGGCCCGCGGGCGGCGGACTCGAGGGCTCGCACCGACGTGGTGCCGACCGCGATCACGCGACGCGCACGAGCGCAGGCATCGAGCGTCTCGGCGGGCACCCGGTACTCCTCGCAGTGGATGACGTGGTCCTCAGGACGGTCGGCGACCACCGGACGGAACGTGTCGAGCCCGACCACGAGCTCGACAGTGCGCACATCGACACCCTTCGCCCGGCAGCGCTGCAACAGCGTCGGCGTGAGGTGGAGGCCGGCGGTGGGCGCCGCGACCGACCCGGGACGTGACGCGTACACCGTCTGGTAGCGCTCGGGATCGTCGAGCGGCGTGTGGATGTACGGCGGCAACGGCATGGTGCCGTGCCGGTCGAGCGCGTCGAGCGGGTCGTCCGCGACCAGCCGCACACGCCGCCCACCTGTGTCGTCGAGCCGCTCGCCGATCTCCACTGTGAGCTCGTCGCCCGCGGGATGCACCGAGCGGAGCACCTCGCCGACACTCAGTCTGCGGGCGGGCCGGATCAGCGCGTGCCACCCGCCGCCCTCGAGCGGACGGACGAGGAAGACCTCGACATTGCCACCCGTCGCCCGCCGCACTCGCAGACGCGCGGGAATCACTCGAGTGTCGTTGACGACGAGCACGTCACCCGGCTCGAGCAGCCCAGGCAGGTCCGCGACGACGCGATGGTCGGGGGCATGCGTCGCGCCGCGATCGACGAGGAGGCGAGCCGAGTCGCGAGGCTCGGCGGGAACTTGCGCGATGCACGACGCCGGCAAGTCGTACTCGAACGCCTGCATCGGCATCGACGACCCACCGTTCCCTGCCACGGCGCGACGGTAGTTGCCCCGTACTCGGGCTCGTTCCAGGTCTATGGTCGCCGGCATGGCGATCACCACCCGAACCGATCAGCTCACTGCCCACGACGGTGGCCAGTTCGACGGCCATGTGTGGCTCCCCGATTCCGGCCGCGGCCCTGGGCTGCTCCTGCTCCAAGAGATATTCGGCGTCGGTCCCTACGTGCGATCCGTCGCCGAGCGCCTCGCCGGCCAGGGCTACGTCGTCCTCGCGCCCGATGTCTTCTGGCGCCTCCAACGCAACTGGGAAGCCGACCACGACGAGAAGGGCCTCGCCGACTCGATCGGCTTGATGGGCAAGTTCGACTTCGTGCAGGGCGTCGACGACTGCGTTGCCGCTTTCGAACACCTCGACGAGATGAGTGAGGTCACGAGCGGCACCGGGGTCATCGGCTTCTGCATGGGCGGCTTGCTCACGTATCACGTAGCGGCAGCGACCGAGCCGCAAGTCGCGGTGTCCTACTACGGCTCGAACATCGCGTCGTCGCTCGACCTGTCGGGCAAGATCACCTGCCCGATCATCTTCCACTTCGGCGAGCGAGACGCGTACATCCCGATCGAGCAGGTAGATCAGATCAGGGTCGCGTTCGAGAACCGCGATGACGCGTCAGTGCACGTGCACGACGCGGGCCACGCGTTCGACAACCACGAGGCGCCGATGTTCTTCGATCCCGAAGCGGCCAAGGCCGCGTGGGCGATCACGTCGGACTTCCTCTCGACGCACCTTCCGGTCTGAGTCAGGCGTCGAAGAGCCCTGCCGCGCGCGCTGCGGCAGGCGGCACCAGCCCGAGGTGAGCGAAGGCCGATGCGGACGCGACGCGCCCGCGCGGCGTGCGCTGCAACATCCCCTGCTGCAACAGGAACGGCTCGTAGACGTCTTCCACCGTCTCGGGCTGCTCGCCCACGCTGATCGCCAAGGTCGAGAGGCCGACCGGGCCGCCACCGAACCGCTCGCAGATCGTGCGGAGGATCGCGCGGTCGACCTTGTCGAGGCCGAGGGCGTCGACGCCGAACAGCGCGAGCCCCTCGGATGCGACGCGCTCGTCGATCGTGCCGTCGCCCCGCACCTCGGCGAAGTCGCGTACCCGGCGGAGCAACCGGTTCGCGATGCGCGGCGTGCCTCGAGCACGGGTCGCTATCTCGAGCGCACCACCCGCGTCGATCGGGACGCCGAGGATCGTCGCGGCGCGGAGCACGATCGACTCGAGCTCGTCGCGCAGGTAGTAGTCGAGGCGAGCCACGAAGCCGAAGCGGTCGCGCAGCGGCCCGGTGATGAGGCCCGTGCGCGTCGTCGCTCCGACCATCGTGAACCGAGGCAGCGCGAGGCGGATCGAGCTCGCCGCCGGACCCTTGCCGACGACGATGTCGAGCTGGAAGTCCTCCATCGCGGGATAGAGGATCTCTTCGACCGGCCGGCCGAGACGATGGATCTCGTCGATGAAGAGGACGTCGCCTTCGTCGAGCTTGGTGAGGATCGCCGCGAGGTCGCCGGCACGCTCGAGCGCGGGACCCGACGTCACGTGCAGGCGCACGCCGAGCTCGTTCGCGACGACTCCCGCGAGGGTCGTCTTGCCGAGCCCGGGCGGGCCGGCGAAGAGGAAATGGTCGGCGGCCTGACCGCGCCGGCGCGCGGCCTCGAGGATGATTCCGAGGTGGTCCTTCAACTCGCGCTGGCCGACGAACTCGTCGAGCGACCGAGGACGGAGGCTGACCTCGAGCGCGAGCTCGGTCGGGTCGGACGCCGGCTCGAGCAGCTCCTCACGCATGGCTGCGCACCGTCGCGAGGCGCTGCAACGCTTCGCGAAGCATCGCCGCCGCGTCGTCGCCGGGCTCGAGGTCACGCATCGCGTCACGCACCTCGTCCGCGCTGTAGCCGAGGCCGGTGAGCGCGTCGCGAACGTCGGCGACGACGGACGTGCCCGCGTGGCCGTTCGTCGCGCCGTTGACGGCAGTGAGGTCGATCTCGGGCACCTCGAGCCGCGTCTTCAAGTCGATGAGCAGCCGAGCCGCGGTCTTCTTGCCGACGCCGGGCACGAGGCAGAGCGCGTCGGCGTCATCGGCTGCGACCGCGCGGCGGAGGTCGAGCGGGGCATGCACCGCCATGATCGAGAGCGCGAGCGCGGGCCCGACGCCGTGCGCGCCGAGCAGCGCCTCGAAGCAGGACCGTTCGTCGCGCGCGAGGAAGCCGTACAGCGTGTGTGCGTCCTCGCGCACGTGATCGTGGACGTAGAGGAACACCTCGCCGCCGGGATCGCCGACGAGGCCGAGCGTGCGCGGCGTGACCGACACGCGGTAGCCGAGGCCCGAGACCTCGACGAGCACCTCACCCTCGGGTGACCGTTCGAGCAGCATCCCCCGCAACGAGCCGATCATGCGCGCTCCAGTCGGGCGCGCCACGGCGCCCACGAGAGGTGGCAGAGCGCGAGCGCCGCGGCATCGGCAGCATCGGGCGGGCTGGGAGGGGCGGCGAGGTTCAGCCGCGCCTGCACGAGCCGCTGCACTTGCGCCTTCGTCGCCGCGCCGTACCCGACGACGGCTTCCTTCACTTGGTTCGGCGTGTACTGCACGACCTCACACCCCGCCGCTGCCGCCTCCGCGAGCGCGAGGCCGCTTGCCTGCCCGACCGACATCGCCGTGCGGACGTTCACTTGGAAGAAGACGTGCTCGACGACGACCACGTCCGGCTCGACCTCGGCGATGAGTCGGGAGAGCTCGGCTCGGAGCTCGGCGAGGCGTCGCGGCAGCGGATCGGCGGGCCGCGTCGTGAGCACACCGAGGGCACTGCAGACGGTCTTCGAGCCCGAGGCATCGACCGCGGCGTAGCCGCACCGCGAGAGACCCGGGTCGATGCCGAGCACGAACATAGGTTCGAACCTAGTGCGACGCCGCCGGGTCGTCGGGGATGCCCAGCCTTGCCTGGAGGCCGTTCCGGACGCTCGGCCACTCGCTCGCGAGGATGCTGTAGAACGCCGAATCGCGGGGCCACGCGCCGTCGTATGCGGGCATGTGCGCCCGGAGGACACCGTCGAAGTGGGCGCCGAGGCGGAGGATGGCGTTGCGCGACCGCTCGTTGCGCGCGTCGGTCTTGAGCGTCACCCGCCGCACGTGCCAGACGTCGAACGCGTGCGCGAGCATCAGCAGCTTCGCCTCGGTGTTCAGCGGCGTGCGCTGGGCGCTCGGCGCGAGCCACGTCGATCCGATCTCGACCGCGTCGGGGTCTGCTGAGGCCGAGTCCCAGCCCCACCGCTCGATGTTCATGAACCGCGTCGATCCGACGACTGCACCGTCGTCCGCTCGCGTCGTGGCGAACGGCACAGCGGTGCCCGCGGTCTCGTCCGCGAGAGCCTTGGCGACATACCGCTCCGCGTCCGCGAGCCCGTCGGGCACCCATGTGAGCCCGAACGTCGCGCGATCTCCCGTCGCGGCGCGAGCCAGCGCGGGGGCGTGGCTCGGCTCGAGTGGCACGAGGCACACGTGCCGGCCTGTGAGCCACAACCCTCCCATCCACTCAGCCTGCCCTGAAGTCCGGAACATCACCCGCCGATAATGAGTGATGCCCCTCGTGCCCGAAGTGGCCGTCCAGCTCGACCACGTGCGCCGCGGCTTCGGCGACAAGCCCGCCCTCGTCGATCTCTCGATCACCGCGCCGAGCGGCACGATCACCGTCCTGCTCGGCCCGAACGGCGCGGGGAAGACAACCGCCGTGCGCATGATCACGGGGGCGCTCGACCCCGAGTCGGGCACGGTGCTCGTCCACGGCCTCGATCCGAGCACCGACGGCGAGGAGGTGCGGCGGCGCTGCGGCGTCGTGTCGGCGAAGCCCGCTCTGTACGACCGGCTGTCCGGCTACGACAACCTCGCCTACTCCGCAGACCTCTACGGCGTCAGCCGAGGCGGCATCGAAGCGGCCGCCGCGCGGTTCGGCATCTCGAGCGCGCTCGATCGTCAGGTCGGCGGCTACTCCACCGGCATGAAGACGCGGCTCGCGCTCGCGCGATCGGTGCTGCACGATCCCGACCTCCTCCTCTATGACGAGCCCACGTCGGGACTCGATCCGGAGTCGTCGATCGCAGTGCTCGAGCTGATCCACGAGATGGCCGGCGAAGGACGCACGATCATCATGTGCACCCACCTCCTCCTCGAAGCGGAAGGCCTCGCCGACCAAGTCGTCGTGCTCGAGGGAGGGCGCGACGTCGTCGCGGGACCGCCCGCTGAGCTGACCCGTCGCTACTGGCCCGACACCGTCGTACGGATCGCCGCCACCGAACCGGCCGCATTGGTCGCACTGGCTGATCGTCCCGGCGTGCTCGGCGTCGAGCTCGATGGTGAGGGCCCTGCCGTGGTGCGCCTCGACGACATCGCCCGCGTGCCCGACCTCGTCGACGCCCTCGTCGCGGGTGGCACACGCGTCACGCGCGTCGAACCGTTCACGCCGACCCTCGAAGACCTGTACTTCGCCGTCCGGGGGATCCGCGGGCAATGAGCTGGTTCCGGGTGAAGACGATCGCCAAGACGGACCTCCGCCAGCTCGCGCAGGCGCGCGACTTCTGGGGGCCGATGGTGATCCTGGGCAGCGTGTTCTTCGTCTTCGTGCCGCTCGTGCTGCTCCTCGCGATCACGCACGTCGGCGACATCCACGCAGTGCAGCAGGTGAGCCAGGCGCTGGACCTCTTGCCCCAGAAGGCGCAGGCCGCGATCCGCGGCCAGTCAGACGCGGCTCGCACCTCCTACGCGCTCGCGGTCTACCTGTTCGCTCCGGTTGCCGTCGTCGTACCGTTGACGATCGCGACGGCGGTGGGCGCGACGACGATCGTCGGTGAACGGGAGCGGGGCACCGGCGAGTTCCTCGCGCACTCCCCTGCCGCGCTCGAGGACATCTACCTCGGCAAGCTCATCGCATCGCTGCTCCCCGGCTACGCGACGACGATCGTCGGTTTCGGCGCGTACTCGCTGATCGTGAACTTGGTGGTCGGGCCGAAGGTCGGCGGCTGGTTCTTCCCGACGCCGGCATGGTGGGTGCTGATGATCTGGGTCGTGCCGCCGTTCCTCGCGCTCACGCTCGCGATCGTTGTTCGGTTCTCCGCGAAGGCGAAGTCGAGCGCGGCCGCGCAGCAGGTCGCCGGACTCGTCAGCCTCCCGATGATCGTGATCGCGTACAGCCAGTCGACGGGCGCCCTGTTCGGTGCGACCAACACGGGCTACGTGATCGGCGCGCTCGCCTGGATCGCCGCGATCTTCGGTCTCACCCGCGGGATGCGGTCGATGACCCGAGCCCGACTCCTCGGCGTCGCCGACGAAGCCTGACCCAACCTTCAGGTCTGCGCCGACTTCACTGCGTTCACGAGCTCGTCGGTCGGCCGGAACGTGAGGCCCGCGACGGCGCGATGCGTGTAGCGGACGAAGCCGTCGGCGTCGACGACGAACACGGAGCGCCGGTAGAAGCCGAGCGGGCCGAGGATGCCATAGGCCTCGCCGACCTTCTTGTCCGTGTCGGCAAGCAGAGGGAACGCGAAGCCGCCGTGCTTGGCCGAGAAGCCCTCGTGGCTCTCGACGTTCTGCGGGCTGATCGCGAGGATCTGCGCGCCGACCTCGGTGAACTCGGCGATGTCGTTCGTGTACGCGTTCAGCTGCTTGGTGCACACCGGCGTGTTGTCGCCGGGGTAGAAGACGACCACCACGACGTGGCCTCGATAGTCGGACAGCGAGTACTGCTTGCCGCCCGTTCCGGGGAGGGTGAAGTCGGGGGCCTTCTCGCCGACGCTGATGGTCACGGGACGCAGTTTAGGAAGCCTGCGAGTAGGGCAGCTCAATGGTGTCGGCGTGGCCGTTCCACGAGAGCGTGAACTGCCAGCATCCCGCACGCGGCACGTTGACGATTGAGGGGTAGATCTCGCCGGGGCCCGAGTCGGCCGCCACGTGCTGCGCCACGGTCGGTGCCGTCGCGCCGAGCGGATGCCCGGTGATGTCGAGGTCGGCGCCGTCGCGCGGCTGCTTCACGACCCACAGGATCTTGTTCGCAGGGTTGTCGGGCTCGCCCGCCCGCAAGGGATGGGCGAAGAGGAACGCGACCGCGTTGCCGTTGTGTGATGTCGCTTGCACGAGGCCCGAGGGGCCCGCTCTCGCCCAGGTCTCACTGCCGCCTTGGTAGAGCGCGGTCGGACCGCATCCACCCGAGACCGACCGCGCGCCGGGCGGCACCGATGCCGCACCGCTGCACGCCGCGCACAGGACGGCGACGGCGATCAACAGTCGCTTCACGCCTCGACGGTCTCCAGGATGGCGTCCGGGATGTCGAAGTTCGAGTACACGTTCTGCACGTCGTCGTGATCCTCGAGCGCGTCCATCACTCGCAGGACCTTCTTCGCGTCCTCCGCGTTGTCGAGCGGGACCGCGGTCGACGAGACCATCGTGGCCTCGGCTGACTCAACGGTCACTCCTGCGGCTTCGAGCGCGGCGCGGACCGTCTCGACATCGTGCGGCTCGCAGGTGACGCGCCAGGAGTCCCCGTCGTCGACGACGTCGTCGGCGCCCGCCTCGAGCGCGGCGGTCATGACGTCGTCTTCGCTCGCCGATCTCACGGTGATCACGACGCCCTTGCGCGAGAACTGCCACGACACCGCGCCCGGCTCGGCCATCGAGCCGCCGTTCTTCGTGAAGATGTTCCGGATGTCGGATGCCGTGCGGTTGCGGTTGTCGGTGAGCACCTCGACGAGCACCGCGACTCCCGCGGGGGCGTAGCCCTCGTAGCTCACCGACTCGTAGACCACGCCTTCGAGCTCGCCCGTGCCCCGCTTGATCGCGCGTTCGATCGTGTCCATCGGCACCGAAGCCGCGCGCGCTTTGGTGTACATGGTGCGCAGCGTCGGGTTGGCGTCGAGGTCGCCGCCGCCTTCTCTCGCGGCCACCTCGAGCTGGCGGATGAGCTTCGCGAACAGCTTCCCGCGGGCCTTGTCCTTGGCGCCCTTCTGGTGCTTGATCGTGGCCCACTTCGAATGCCCTGACATGCGCTCAGACCTCCTGCAAGAAGCGCTGATGGATGCGGCTGTCTCCCGACAGCTCGGGATGGAACGCGGCGACGGTGATCGACCCTTGCCGGCAGAGCACAGGGTGACCTTCGACCGTAGCGTCGACCGCGACTGCGTCGCCCGTCCGCTCGACCACCGGGGCGCGGATGAACACTGCATGGAACGGCGCGTCGAGGCCGACGACGTCCAGATCGGTCTCGAACGAGTCGCGCTGGCGCCCGTATCCATTGCGTCGCACCGTGATGTCGATCGCTCCGAAGGTGCGCTGATCAGCGCGTCCGTCGAGCGCGTCGCGTGAGAGCAAGATCATCCCCGCGCACGTGCCGAGCACGGGCAGGCCCTCGGCGATCCGCTCGGCCAGCGGGTCGAACAGACCCGAGGTCTCGAGGAGCAACGACATCGTGGTGGATTCGCCGCCCGGCATCACCAACGCGTCGACGGAAGCGAGGCCCGCGGGCGTACGGACCTCGACGGGATGCGCGCCGAGCTCAGCCAGTACGAGGCTGTGGGCGGCGAACGCACCTTGCAGTGCGAGCACGCCCACCTTCACCTGGTGGCCTCCGGCTCGACGACGGCACGTGCGAGACCTACCAGCCGCGCTCGGCGAGCTTCACGTCGAGCTTGTCGATCTCCTGACCCGGCATCGCCTCGCCGAGCCCACGGCTCACCTTGGCGAGGATGTCGGGATCGCGGAAGTGCGTCGTCGCCTCGACGATCGCCTTCGCCCGCACCGGCGGGTTCGAGCTCTTGAAGATGCCGGAGCCGACGAACACGGCCTGCGCGCCCAGCTGCATCACGAGCGACGCGTCGGCCGGCGTCGCGATGCCACCCGCGCAGAACAGCGGCACGGGCAGCTCGCCCGTCTCCGCGATCTCTTGCACGAGCCCGATCGGCGCCCGCAGCTGCTTCGCCCAGTCATAGAGCTCGGCCGAATCGGCCTGGGTGATCTTGCGGATGTCACCGAGGATGGAGCGCAGGTGGCGCACGGCCTCGACGATGTTGCCGGTGCCGGCCTCGCCCTTCGAGCGGATCATCGCCGCACCCTCGGAGATGCGCCGCAGCGCCTCGCCCAGGTTCGTCGCGCCGCACACGAAGGGGACGGTGAACGCCCACTTGTCGATGTGGTGCGCCTCGTCGGCCGGCGTGAGCACCTCGCTCTCGTCGACATAGTCGACACCGAGCGACTCGAGGATCTGCGCCTCGGCGAAGTGGCCGATGCGAGCCTTGGCCATCAGCGGGATCGTGACCGCGGCCTTGATCCCTTCGATCATCTCCGGGTCGCTCATGCGAGCAACGCCGCCATCGCGCCGGATGTCGGCCGGCACTCGCTCGAGCGCCATCACTGCGCAGGCACCCGCGTCTTCGGCGATCTTGGCCTGGTCGGGGGTGACGACGTCCATGATGACGCCGCCCTTCAACATCTCGGCCAACCCGCGCTTCACCGCGAACGTGCCCGTCGAACGAGTCATGCCCTCATTCTAGGTGGCGACCCCTCGCCCTCCCCCGCCGTTTGCGCGCACACGGTCAGCCTTGGAAGGTGAGGACGTCGTGGCCGGGCGGGACGATCGTGGCACTGCCGGCTTGCGGGAGCGCGACCCAGGTGTGACCGGGGGTGAGGAGGATCGGCTGGCCGTTGCCATCGGTGAGCGTGGCCGGCTTCGTGGCGTCGGGC
>DATKAS010000076.1:0-3557 GCA_035497855.1 Acidimicrobiales bacterium | reverse complement strand
ATCCGCGCCCGTCGTGCTTCGGGCGAGCGAGACGTCGTCCTCGATGTCGACCAGCCGCTTCCCGTTGATCTTCACCGTCATCTCCGTGAACTCGCGGTCGTACTCGGCGAATGCACTCGAGTCGGGCTTGACGTAGCCCTGGTGCGAGACACGGGCGCCGGCCGGGAGGCCGGTCGGGGAGATCGCGGCGCCTGCGAGGTCGGGCCAGCCGGCCGGGGGTCCGAGCGCGGGCGTCGCGCGTGCGGTGGTGCTGACCCCGGCCAGCAGCGCAACGCCGGCGCCGACGACCACGACCCGCCCGAGTGCCTGCCCGACGCGCACGGATCTCATTGTCGGCAGGCAATCGGACGTGTCAATCGCCGCGGCGTCGGGCCGGCTACTTGTGCTTGTGCTTCGGCGCGTGCTTCATCGGCCGGTGGCGCACGCGGATCGTCGTCTTCGGCTTGCCGACGTGATGCCCCGGGCTCTTCGGCGTCCACTTCACCGCGGCGCCGGTGCAGCCCCCCGCGATCGCCTGGCGGACGGCGCTGTACGAGGGCTTCGGCGTGCCGTCGGGGTACTCGAGCCCCGATTGCCAGCCACCGGAGGTCGGCGACGTGTTGAGGTTCTTCTCGTCGACCAGGTGGAAGAACAACACGGCCGAGACCGACGGATCGCAAGCGTAGAGCTTGACGACGGCCGCGTAGTAGGTCGCCTGCTTCGCTTCGGAGACCGTCGGCGAGGACTCGACCCCGGTGTACTGCGGGTTGCCGTTCTCGTTGCTCTGGTAGCCGATCTCGTCGATCACGAGCTTCAGCCCGTTCATCGTCGTCGGCTGCGCCGTTCCGTGGAAGGCGTCGTACGCCGCCTGCTTCACCCGGTCGAGCTGCGGGATCCCGTAGAAGCCCGGGTTGTCGTAACCGGCACGGTTCGGAGGCGGCGGCGGGTTCGCGTTCGGGTTCGGATAGGGATGGACGGCGAGCGCGTCCATGATCGGGGTCGTGCGGTGGGACGCCCGGTACGCGGCTCCGACTGCACGCAGGAAGTCGAGCGGAGCGGTCGAGTTGGAGTTGACCGAGCGCGGCGCCAGCCCCATTCCGATCACCTCGATGCTCGGGTTGATCGCCTTCAGGGTGTCGTAGCACTGCGCGAGCGTCTTCTCGTAGCTCGCGGGGCCCGCGTTGTGGTTGCCGGGGGTGTGCTGCGGCGCCCAGAAGCGGGTTGCGTTGACCTCGTTCCCGATCACGAACTTGGTGACCGTCGGGTAGCGCGTCGCGATGTTGCCCACCCACTGGCAGAAGACCGTCGGGTCCGGTGTCTGGGAGTGCGCCGGGAAGAGCGAGATGATCACGTCGACGCCGGCGGCCGCGGCTGCGGGCACCGACCGGTCGAGGAACGCCTGGTCGCCGATCGTCGACGGGTCGCCGCTGAACGTGACGGTCCAGCGGTTCTCGGTCATGCCGGCGTTCTTGAGGCTGGTGTACATCGTCGCGCCGCCGTCGTCGGCGAACTTCGACGCATCCTCGGCGACTCCGAACGCGGGGCCGGAGCTCGTGCTCACGGCGGGGTGCGCTGCGGCCGTGACGAAGGCCGCAGGGAACGAAAGGCAAGCAGCGGCAAGCATGGCCGCCCTCGACCATGTACTCACGTCGTCCTCCTAGGTTGTCGATCGGGTTCGGTTACGCCTCGCTGAGCCGGCCGCCGACCACGATGGCTCTAGGTGTTTCGGAGGTGGACAACGTGACGACATCACGGGAACGAGTGAGTCGTGTGGTCCGATCGAGTGAACTGCGAGGACCGTGTCCCGCGAACGAGTGAGGTGGCCTGACGCGAACGAGTGATGGTCCGGAGAGCTGCGGGTTATCCCGCATCGTGCTCGCGGAACCACACCGATGCTGCGTGGCCGAGCCGCAGGGAACCTGAGGTCGAACAGGCGAGAAGGGGAGTATCCGGCGAGGGCGCTTCGTCAGCACGGCTCGAAGCCCGGAGCGTCTGCCCCGTCGGGGTCGGAGAGACCTTCGCGAGCGTCGTCGAGGAGGCTCGATGTCGGAGCATCGCGAGGGAGGTTGGGTGAACACCCTCCGTGCGGGCTCGCGTCTCGTCGCGGCGGCTGCGCTCGCCGGTGTCCTGGGCGGGTTGGCGGCATGGGTGACGGGTGCGGCGGCCGCAGCCGATGCACTCTGGGCGGCGACGACCGCTCTGCTCCTGGTGCCGCTCACCGTCTCGGTGGCCCGCTCGCTCTGGCGTCGCGACATCGGTGTCGATGCGATCGCCCTGGTGTCGATGGCCGGCGCGCTGGCGCTGGGTGAGTACCTGGCGGGCGCAGTCGTGGCAGTGATGCTGGCGGGCGGGAACGCGCTCGAGGAGAGGGCGAACAGACGCGCGGCACGCGAGCTGACGGCACTCGTCGAGCGCGCACCGCGGATCGCGGTCGTGAGGCGAGGGGATCGGCTGCTCGAGGTGCCCGTGGACGCTGTCCTTCCAGGCGAGCGAGTCGTTGTCCGCGGCGGTGAAGTGGTGCCGGTCGACGGCATCGTCGAGAGCGATGAAGCGATCGTCGACGAGTCTGCGCTGACGGGTGAGCCGTTGCCGGTGACGATCGGGCGAGGAGCTCAGGTTCTGAGCGGGACGATGTCGGCGGGTGCAGTCTTCGAAGTGACCGCCTTGCGGGCGGCCGCCGAGAGCACGTACGCCGCGATCGTGCGGCTGGTCGAGGCGGCGGGGACCGAGCGCGCCCCGTTCGTTCGGCTCGCCGACCGATACGCGGCGTTCTTCCTGCCGGTCACCGTCGTCGTCGCGGCGTTGGCATGGGCGGCGTCAGGAGACCCGGTCCGAGCGCTCGCGGTGTTTGTGGTCGCAACCCCATGCCCGCTCATCCTCGCAACGCCGATCGCGCTGACCTCCGGGCTTTCACGGTGTGCACGTGCCGGGGTCGTGGTCAAGGGTGCCGCGACGATCGAGCGACTCGGCAAGGCGCGCTCGGTGCTGCTGGACAAGACAGGCACGGTGACGCTCGGCCGGCCCGAGCTCGATCGGGTGGTGCCACTCGACGGGCTCGCCCCGACGGAGACCTTGCGGCTCGCGGCGAGCGTCGACCGGCTCTCGGCGCATCCGCTTGCGAAAGCCCTGGTTGCCGGGGCCGAGCTGCAGGGACTGCCGCTGGAGAGGCCACGCGGCGTGGTCGAGTCGTTCGGGCGGGGAATCGAGGGCGACGTCGGCGGCCACCACGTCCTGGTCGGCAGCGGCCGTTGGCTCGTCGAGCGGGGGGTCGAGGTGGTCGTACCCGAGGACGTCGACTCCAGGGCGAAGGTGCTGATCGCCGTCGACGACGCCGCTGTGGGCATCGCTCTGATCGGCGATCGCGTGCGTGCCGAGGCCAAGGAACTCGTGCCGCGCCTTCGTGAAGCCGGCATCCGTCACGTCGCGCTCGTCACCGGCGACAAGGCGAGCGTGGCACAGGCGGTCGGTGACGAGCTCGGCTTCGATCACGTCTATGCGCAGCAGACACCGGAGCAGAAGCTCGGGGTCGTCCGCGCGATGCAGACACGCACCGATCTTCGCTCGGTGGTGATGGTGGG
>DATKAS010000075.1:0-3062 GCA_035497855.1 Acidimicrobiales bacterium | reverse complement strand
ACCCGCGCACCATGCCGGGCCACCGCAACGATGTCGTCGATCGACAAACCGTCCCCCCCGAGGACGACGTCGGTCATGAATTCTCGAGGCCGAGTCGCTTCAGTACTGCGGTGTATTCGTTCGCCTCGATCTCCTGATATTGGGCGATACGAGCCGCGAGCTCGCGGACCTGCTTGGTGTGCGCGTGCTCAGCGGCGTAGATGGCCATGTGGACACCGCCGTAGTGGTGATCACGCATCATCGTGAAGAACGCCTTGTCGAGGTCCTTTCCGGTGAGCGTCGTCAGCTGCTGGATGGCATCGGCCGACTGCATGCCAGGCATCGCGCCGACGGGCGAGGGCATGCCCATCCACGCCATCGCGGTGCGATCGACGTCGCCGCGGGCGTAGCCCCAGCTCGCGAGGAGGGTGTCCATCACGCCGATCTCCCACCGCTGGTAGATCACGACCTCACGGGCGTAGCTCTGCGTCGTCGGGTCAGACGGCCGGCCGATCACGTTCATCGCCATCGTGACGGCCTGGTCGTGGTGATCGATCATGTCCTGCAGGAAGCCGACGTCGACGGCGTTCGGCTGGGCTTCGGTCGAGCGCTTCGTGACGAGATACGTCGCCGACGCGGCGAGGAACGCGACCGCGACGACGATGGCGATGACCTTCGGCCATGTCCACTCGAAACGGGGGCGTTCGTCTATCTCGACGTCGTACTCGTCGTCGTCCGAGTCGATGTTGTCGGTGCCGTCAATCTCGGTGATCGTCATGTCACGTTCCGTGCTCGCGCGCTGCGGCCCAAGTTACCTGGCCTGGGGTCCCGGTCACCGGCGGCCCGTCTCGACGGTGAGAGATCGACCGCGGAACGTGACCTGGCATCTCCCGTCAATTCGCCCGAGGGTGGTGACGATTGACCAGCCGTGAAGACCAATCGAGTCTCCCTGATGCCTGACCGCTCCGAGCCCCCTCAGGACGTGCGCAAGGGCGAGTGAGCCGCCGAGCGGGCCCCGACGGGGCCATCATCGACGCAGCGATCAAGGGAGCCCGGTCCGTCGGGGTCTACGGCTGGCACGGCGAGGAGTGCGCAGCGGCCGCGTTGGAGCGGATCGTGCGCTATCCCCCTCGCGGGGTCGTCGACGCGTTCCGGCAGGGACGGTGGGCCGCCCACGACGAGCTGCGACGCTTGACGGGAGGTCGATCGGCACGCGTCCGCATGCGCCAGGTGCCCTGGCCCAAGGTGGACGACGATCCGATCGACTTCGATGCGAACCACCCGTTCTTCGTGTGGTTGTCGTACGCGCACGAGCGCCGCGACTCCTGCCGGCGCGGCCACGTGCTCGCAGAGGTGGGGGTGAGCTCGTCGGGTGGATGCGCGGAGTGCAAGCGCGCATCGAACCGAGAGTGGGCTCGGCGCCGCCGCCGCGCCGCCGCCTGATCAGCCCGTGATCAGCTAATCGCCGTCGACCTTGTCGAGCACGGTGTGGGCCTTTCCAGCCGCCGCGCCCACCGCGCCGTCGTCCTTCTCGGACAGGTCGATCGCCTTGTCGTCGGCCTTCGCCGCGACGTCCTGGGCCTTGTCGACGGCGTCGTCAGCCACGTCCTTCGACTTGTCGACCGCGTCACCAGCCTTGGCCTTGGACTTGGCAGCGAGGTCCTTCGCCTTCGCGGTGAGGTCCTTGCTGACCTCGATGCCGCGCTTGAGCGCGGCCTCGGCGATCTCCTTGATCTTCTTGAAGGCCTCGTCTGCCCTGGCCTTTGCCTCGTCGGCGTTCATGGCCCTCCTTCCGGCGCGCCGGGTGTTGACGCTGAGGGGCACATCCTTGCACCGGCGCCGCTCGTAGTCTTCAGCGATGCCATCGCCGGTCCTCCGCGGCATGCTCGACACGTCGACACTGCAGGGCATGGTCGACGCGGGCGCGGTCGACACGGTCCTGGTCGTGTTCCCCGACCAGCAAGGCCGGCTCGTCGGCAAGCGGGTGACTGGCCACCACTTCGTCGACGAGGTCGTCGCCGACGGCATCGAATGTTGCAACTACCTGTTGGCAGTCGACGTCGACATGCGCGTCCTGCCTGGCTATCGGTTCGCGAATTGGGAGAAGGGATACGGCGACGTCGCGTGCCGTCCCGACCTGACCACACTGCGCCTCGTCCCGTGGCTCGACGCGACCGCGCTGGTGGTGTGCGACCTCTTGGACGTCGAGACCGGTGAGCCGGTCGAGGTCGCGCCTCGCCAGATCCTGCGACGCCAGGTCGAGCGCGCCCACGCCGCAGGCTTTCAGGTGATGACCGCGTCCGAGCTCGAGTTCTTCGTTTTCCGCGAGAGCTACGAGGAGGCGGCAGCGCAGCGCTACGCGGACCTGACCCCGCAGAACGACTACGTGCTCGACTACCACATCCTCCAGACGACGAAGGACGAGTACCTGATCCGCGCGATTCGCAACGGCATGGATGGCGCCGGCATCCCGATCGAGTTCTCGAAGGGCGAAGCCGAAGCGGGCCAGCACGAGATCAACCTGCGTTTCGCTGACGCGCTGACGATGGCGGACCGCCATGTCATCTACAAGAACGGTGTGAAGGAGATCGCCGCGCAGCACGGCCAGTCGGTGTCGTTCATGGCGAAGTACGACATCGATCGCGTCGGGTCGTCGTGCCACATCCACTCGTCGTTGTGGCGGACCGACGGGGGCGGCAGCGCGATGGCGAGCCCGACCAGCGCGCACCAGATGAGCGACATCGCCCGATGGTGGTTGGGCGGGCTCATGGCAGGTGCTCGTGAGCTCTCGTGGTGCTTCGCGCCGTACGTCAACTCCTACAAGCGATACCAACCGTCGTCGTGGGCGCCCACCGCGGTTGCGTGGGGCATCGACAACCGCACGCTCGGATTCCGGGTCGTGGGCCGCGGCGATGGCCGGCGGGTCGAGTGCCGCATCCCCGGAGCCGACGCGAACCCCTACTACGCGTTCGCGGCGACGATCGCGAGCGGGTTGCACGGCATCGAGCACCGCATCGAGCCCGGCGAGCCGTTCGTCGGCAACGGGTACACAGCGACCGAGCTCCCCCGGGTGCCGCACACGC
>DATKAS010000074.1:0-2540 GCA_035497855.1 Acidimicrobiales bacterium | reverse complement strand
CTCGATGATGGCCGCGGGACGCAGGTCGAACTGCTCCTGCACCAGCGCACTCAGCTTGAGCTCGTCGATCTGCGAGGTGCCGAACGTCTCGACCATGATCGACACCGGCTGCGCGACACCGATGGCGTACGCGACCTGGATCTCGCAGCGGGCCGCGGCACCGGACGCGACGACGTGCTTCGCAACCCACCGGGCTGCGTAGGCAGCCGAGCGGTCCACCTTCGACGGATCTTTGCCCGAGAACGCACCGCCCCCGTGCCTGGCCATACCGCCGTAGGTGTCGACGATGATCTTGCGACCGGTGAGGCCGGTGTCGGCATGGGGCCCGCCGAGCTCGAAGGTGCCCGTGGGGTTCACCAGCACGTCGAAGTCGTCGTCCGCGAACTGCGGGGGCAGGAGCGGATGGATGACGTGCTCCTTGAGATCGGGCTTGATGAGCGTCTCGGGATCGAGGCTCGGCGCGTGCTGCGTCGAGATGAGGACGGTGCGCAGCTTGGCCGGCTTGCCGTCCACGTAGTCGAAGGTGACCTGCGTCTTCCCGTCCGGACGAAGGTACGGGAGGATGCCGGCCTTGCGCACCTCGGACAGCCGGTGCGCGAGACGGTGTGCGAGCCAGATCGGCAGCGGCATGAGGTCGTCGGTCTCGTCACACGCGTAGCCGAACATCATCCCCTGGTCGCCGGCGCCCTGGCTGTTCAGGATGTCCTCGCCGCTCTTGCCCGAACGCGTCTCGGCGGACGTGTCGACGCCTTGCGCGATGTTCGGCGACTGGGGATCGATCGACACCATGACCCCGCACGTGTTGCCGTCGAAGCCGTACGACTCGCGGTCGTACCCGATGCCGCGGATCGTGTCGCGCACCAGGTTCGGGATGTCGACGTACGCCTCGGTCGTGATCTCGCCTGCGACGATGCACAAGCCGGTGGTGAGCAGCGTCTCACATGCGACACGACCCGTCGGGTCCTCGGTGAGGATCGAGTCGAGGACGGCGTCTGAGATCTGATCGGCCATCTTGTCCGGATGGCCCTCCGTCACTGACTCGGAGGTGAAGGTCCAGCGGCTCACTGCGGCGCTCCTGGTGTGCGTTGGGTGCGGATGGCCATGACCGCGTCGAGCACGGCGCGGGCCACGACACGCTTATCAGTCAGGCTGACATTCTGCTCGATCCCCTCGCCGAGGATCACGACCTCGTTGGTGTCGTGCTCGAACCCGGCGCCCGGCTTGGACACGTCGTTGGCGACGATGAGGTCGAGGTGCTTGCGACGGAGCTTGGACTCCGCGTTCTCGTGGAGGGCTTCGGTCTCCGCCGCGAACCCCACGAGCGTCTGGCCCGGACGCTTGTGCGCGCCGAGCGCAGCGAGGATGTCGGGCGTCGGCTCGAGGACGATCTCGGGTGGCCCGCCCTCCTTCTTGATCTTGTGCTCGACAGAAGCCTTCGGCCGGAAGTCCGCGACCGCCGCGGCCATGACCACGATGTCGGTGTCGGCGGCGCGCGCCATCACCGCGGCTTCCATCTCCGCAGCGGTCTCCACCGACACGGTCTCGGCGCCCGCAGGGACGGCCCGCGGAACGGTCGTGACGATCGTGACGCTGGCGCCCCGGGCTGCCGCCTCGAACGCGAGGGCGTGGCCTTGCTTGCCGGAGGAGCGGTTCGCGATCACCCGGACCGCATCGATCGGCTCGCGCGTGCCGCCCGCGGTGACGAGCACGCGCAGCCCAGCCATGTCGTGCGGAGACAGCACCTGCTGCGCCCGCTCGACGATGGTCTCGGGGCTGGCGAGCCGGCCGGCGCCCATGTCACCACCGGCGAGGCGTCCGGACTCGGGGTCGACCACGTGCACGCCGCGCCGTCGCAGTGTCGCGATGTTCTCCTGCACCGACGGGTGCTCCCACATCTCGGTGTGCATCGCCGGGCACACGATGACCGGCGCCCTGGTCGCGATGACGACAGCGGTGAGGAGATCTCCCGAGAGCCCCGCGGTGTACGCGGCGAGGAAGCGGGCGGTCGCGGGCACGACGACCACGAGGTCGGCGGACTGACCGAGACGCGTGTGCGGGATCGGGTCGCCGTCGTCCCAGAGCGACGTGTGCACGCGCTCCGACGCCAATGCGGAAAGGGTCGTCTCGCCCACGAACCGCTGCGCGTCACGCGTCATGATCGGCACGACGTGCGCGCCCAGGTCGACGAGACGACGGCAGACTTCGACGGCCTTGTAGGCGGCGATGCCGCCGGTGACCCCGAGGACGATGCGGCGCCCGGTCAGGCCCGCCATGGATCTACTCGGTTGCTTCCTCGTCAGCCGCGGCGTCGGCCTCGGGGACCACCGCGAGCTCTGCGACCTCGACGACGACCACCTCGTCGTCACCGAGCGCGTCGCCTTCCTCGTCGCCCTCGCCGGGCTCGGGACGCACGTAGGTGATCTTGTCGGCGGAGATCTCCTCGAACGCGATCGAGAGGGGCTTGCGCGACACGGACGCGACCTGCGGCGGGACGATGGCGCCGAGGCCGTCACCGAGCTGGTTGAAGTACGAGTTGATCT
>DATKAS010000073.1:0-13733 GCA_035497855.1 Acidimicrobiales bacterium | reverse complement strand
GCGAGCAGGTCGGACGCAGCGGGATCGACGACGTGGTCCTGCGGGCTCGTCATGATGAGCACCGGGCACGCGATGTCGCCGAGGCGCTCGCCGATGTCCTCCACCGCGCCGATGAGCGACAGCAGCGGCTCGAGCGGCGTGTCGGAGTACGCCGACTCGACGACCCCCGGCTTCGCGATGTCGGAGCCGATCCCCGGCATCACCTTGGCGCCTTCCGCCACCATCCCCTTCACCATGTCGACGACCTCGGGCTGCTGCGGGGCGACCGCGGCGTTGATGGCGACGATGCCAGCGATCTCCGGATGGTTCTCCGCGAGCCACACCGTGAGGGTGCCTCCCATCGAGAGCCCTGCGACCACGACCTTGCTCGCTCGCGCCGCGAGGCGCTGGTACGCGGCCTCCGCTTCGGCGGACCAGTCCTCCCAGCCGGTCGTCAACATCTCGTCGACGGTCGTGCCGTGACCGGGCAGGCGCGGCAGCTCGACCGCGAAGCCCGCGGCGGCGAACGCCTCGGCGACCGGGCGCATCGACGTCGGGTTGCCGGTGAAGCCGTGGATGCAGAGCGCGCCCGGCGCGCCGGGCCCGGCTCCGTCAGTGGACCACGCCTCCGCGCCAGGCAAGATCTCGGGCATCTCGGTCTCGGGCACCAGTGCCTCCTACTTGTAGGGGTCGTTCGCGGACAGCGGCTCTTCCCACCAGTCCTCGGGATAGCCGGCCTGTTCCCACTCGGGGAAGGGGTAGATGCAGTCGACAGGGCAGGCCGGCAGGCACTTGTCGCAGCCAGAGCAGAGCTCGGGGATGATCACGACGTCGACCCCGTGGTTGAAGATCGCCCCGAACTGCGTCGGGCAGTGCCGCAGGCACGCGTCGCAGTTGATGCACTCCGACATCTCGATGCGCAGCGGGTGGTTCTTCCACTTCGGGTTGCGGGTGCGCGTCTCGACCCGCTCGACCCGGGATCCGGCTGCCACGACGGGCGACTCTACCTGTCCACTGCCATTGACCCGCCGGTCAGGATGCTGGTTACCTGACGTCGTGGACACCCGACCGGTCGACGGCCGGCGCCTCACCGATCAGGGGCGCGAGCGCAAGCAGCAGCTGCTCGATCACGCGGCTGACCTGTTCTCGCGGCGCGGCTACGCCGACACGCGCGTCGTCGACATCTGCGAAGCGGCAGGCGTCGCGAAGGGACTCTTCTACTGGTACTTCGAGAACAAGGAGGCCCTGTTCGCGGAGCTGGTCACGAGCATGCGCTTGCGCTTGCGGCGCGCCCAATCGGAGGCGATGGACCCGAACGAGGATCCGCTGATCCGTCTCCGCCAGGGTGCCGAGGCGTCGCTTCGGTTCATGGCCGGGCACGCGCCGTTCTTCTCGCTGCTCGAGGTGGAGAACCGAGATCAGACGTGGACCGAGCTGCTGCGCGCCGGCACCGAGGTGCACGCGCAAGACGTCGCCGCGCTCATCAGCGAAGGCATCGAGCTCGGCCTCATCCGCGACGACGACCCGACGCTGCTGGCGTACGGCGTCGTCGGCCTGGTGTCCACGTACAGCCACTTCCAGCGCACGGGCCGCCTGGGCGCGACGCTCGACGAGATCGCCGAGGTCGTCGGCCGGTTCGTGGTGCGCAGCCTCGCCGCCGACGACGAGATCGCGCGTGGGGCGGAGCGCATCCCCTCGTCGGTCCCGGCTGCTGGTGCGCTGGGGTAGCGTGCCGCCGGATCACACCACTCCATCACGACCACTCCACAGGGGGAGCCAGCACAGTGGCACACGAGTTCCTGAGCGATGACTGGATCGAAGCTGCCAAGGGGATCTACGCCAAGTACGCGCCGCAGATGACCGTGACACCGCCGTCCATCAAGATGAACCTCGTCGTCACGGACACGCCGAGCGGCAACGAGATCCGCACCTACACCGACACGTCGTCGGGCGCGATGACCATGGACAAGGGCGAGCTGTCCGACGCGGATGTGACCCTGACCCTCCCCTACGACGTCGCCAAGAAGCAGATGGTCGACCAGGACCAGGCCGCCGCGATGCAGGCGTTCATGAGCGGCAAGGTGAAGGTGCAGGGCGACATGATGAAGCTCATGGGGATGCAGGGCGCAGCCCAAGATCCCATGACCGCCAAGATCAACGAGGAGATCAAGGAGATGACCGCCTGACGCGATCATCTCCTGCGTGAGGTCGGCGCGTGACCCGAGACGACGAACGGCTCAACCGCGCGTTCTGGGAGTCGACCAGCGCGGAGTACCAGGCCGAGCACTCGGCCGAGCTCGACGCCGCGCCGCTCGCGTGGGGGACGTGGCGCATCCCCGAGTCAGAAGTCGGCGCGCTCGGAGACCTCGGCGGGCTCGACGTGCTCGAGCTCGGATGCGGAGGAGGTCAGTGGTCGATCGCGCTCGCGGCACTCGGCGTGCATGTCGTCGGCCTCGACCTGTCCTGGGGACAGCTGGCGCACGCGCGGCGCGCCGCCGCGCATCTGCCGCTCGTGCAGGGCAGCGCCGAAGCCATCCCGGTTGCAGCCGACTCGTTCGACCTCGTGTTCTGCGATCACGGCGCGATGACGTTCGCCGATCCCGACTCCAGCGTTCCCGAGGTCGCGCGCGTGCTGCGGCCGGCCGGACGGCTCGTGTTCTGCAACTCGACTCTTCTCCGAGTCATGTGCCTCGACGACGACTGGGCGGTCACGACGACACTGCACCGCGACGCGTTCGGGCTGAAGCGGGTGACCGACGGCGAGTCGGTCGACTTCGTGCTGCCGCACGCTGCGTGGATCCGCCTGTTCCGCCGTCACGGCCTCGTCGTCGACGACCTCATCGAGCTGCGGCCTTCGCGGGGCGCGACGACCACGTATCCCTGGTTCGCGTCCTACGAGTGGGCCAGCCGCTGGCCCGCCGAGGAGATCTGGGTCGCCCGCAAGCCCGCCTGACCCACCGTCAGGCGGGGTCGGGCACCCAGTTGCCGTGGAACCCGTACGGGACGCGCTGGGGCAGGTGCACCGAGGCGACCGGACCGCCCGCGAAGTCCTGCGCGTGGAGGATGACGAGGTCGCTGCTGTTCGTGCCCTCGTCGTACACGAACGTGATCACGTACCCGTCGTCCTCCGCGGCATCGTCGCTCGCGGGGACGAACACCGGCTCGGCCGCATGCGTGCCTTTGCCGAAGTCGTGCCGCTCGCTCGCTCCCGTGTGGAGGTCGTGCTTGATCACGCCGCCACCGAGCACGTTCGGGCCGGCCTCGAGCACGTAGCCGTAGCGGTACGGCTTGCCGATGAGGCGCTCGTCGTGGCGCGGGAACTCCTGGCCCCGATCGTCGAGGCGCTCCTCGACGACCTTGCCGTTGGAGAGGTCGAACGTCCACCGGTCGAGCGTGGGCGCGCCCTCGTTCGGGCCGTTGAGCTCCTTCGCGAACATCCGCGGATGGCGCACCGCGTCGAAGACGACACGATCACCGTCGTCGAACGTGTTCATCGGATGGAAGACGTAGCAAGGGTCGATGTCGAACCACTTCACGTCGTCGTTCCCACCCTCGCGCGGCATCACACCCATGCGGGCGGGATACGACGGATCCCACTTGTACGGGAAGCGACCCGCCATCGCGAGGTCGAGGTCGAAGACGCACGGCAGGTCGAGCACGACGATGCGCTGCTCTGACAAGCCCATGTCGTGCAGCATCGGCGCGCCCGTCGTCTCGATCGGCACGACCCTCGTCACCTTGCCGGCGGTGTCGACGACGATGTACTGCACTTGGTTGCCGAGCCCCCACCAGTAGCAGACCGCGTGGAGCTCGCCGGTCTTCGGATCGCGCTTGGGGTGCGCGGTGAAGCCGTTCGGGAGCGTGCCGTCGAAGTCGCCACGGCGCAGGGTGTCGAGCTCGTAGCTCAGCTCGATCGGGCGCCCGCCCGCCTCGACGATCGCGAGGGTCTTGCCCGCGTGGCCGATCACGTTGGTGTTCGCCGCGAAGTCCATGTCGCTGTGGATCGGGCCGCCCGGGTCGGGCACGTGCAGCTCCTCCAGCACCTTGCCCGCACGCACCCAGCGGTTGCGGTACCAGTCGGCCTTGCCCTCCGCGAGACGTACGCCGTGCACCATGCCTTCACCGCCGAACCAGTGGTAGGTCGCTGGATCGACCGCCCCGATGGGGTTCGGCCCGTTGCGGAGGAAGCGGCCCTGCAGCGACGCGGGGATCGTGCCCGTCACCGGCAGATCGGTTGCGGTCACCTCTTCGGTGACCGGGGCGAAGTTGCCTTCCAGGTAGCGGTTCTCGACGACGGTCACGGGCGACCTCCCGAATCAGGTCAATAGTCTGATTCGGAGCATCCCACCGTGCTGCGCCGAAATCAAGACCCTCTGCGTGTGACGGGCGCTACTCGGCGGGTGTGGCCAGCTTGCTCAGCTCGCGCTGCAGGCCTGCGACCGTCCACCGCTCGTCCTGCTCGACGCCTTCGGCCATCTTCCACGACTGGAAGCGCCGCACCTGGCCGCCTTGCACGAAGAAGGTCTCGCCGGTGAACGGGCAGTCCGCGGTGGCGAGGTACGCCACGAGCGGCGAGATGTTCGCGGGATCCCAGATGTCGAAGGTGCCCGCGTCGTCGGGCGCCTTGATGATGTCGCCGAGGCCCGGCGTCGCCTCGGTGAGGCGCGTGCGCGCCGCGGGCGCGATGCAGTTCACCTTCACGCCGTAGCGAGAGAGCTCCTTCGCAGCGATCTGCGTGAAGGTCGCGATGCCCGACTTCGCGGCGCCGTAGTTCGTCTGACCGGGGTTCGAAAGGAGCCCCGACGTGGACGACGTGTTCACGACGTTCGCTGTGACGGTCTCGCCCGCCTTCACCTGCTCACGCCAATACGCGGCCGCCCAGCGGGTCGGCACGAAGTGACCCTTGAGGTGCACAGCGATGACCGCGTCCCACTCCTCCTCGGTCATGTTCACGAGCACGCGGTCGCGCAGGATGCCGGCGTTGTTGACGAGGATGTCGAGCCGGCCGAACGCCTCGATCGCGGAGTTGACCATGCGCTGGCCACCCTCCCAGCTCGCGACGTTGTCGCCGTTCGCGATCGCCTCGCCGCCCATGTTCTTGATCTCGGTCACGACCTCCTCGGCCGGTGTCTTGTCACCGCCGGTGCCGTCGGCGTTGCCGCCGAGGTCGTTCACGACGACCTTCGCGCCCTCTGCCGCGAAGAGGAGCGCATGCTCGCGACCGATGCCGCGCCCTGCACCCGTGATGATGGCGACGCGTCCCTCGAGAGCCCCCATGAGCAAACTCCTCTCCACTCCGTGCGCCCGCGCACGACTCGCTGGTGCGGCGCACGCTAGGCGGGCCACCCGCCCGACTCCCAACTGGCCGGCTGCTCTACCCTGCCCGGATGCGCCCTGACTCGCTCACCGCAGCCGTCGACCTCAAGCGGCCGATCCAGCAGTGGACGCGTGGGTGGATGCTCACGAAGGCCACCGATGACAAGGGCGTCGAGCTCGGGTTGCGGTCCGGCCGTCAGTTCTGGATCTGCGGTCGCGCGGGCGTGCTCGGCGACGCCGATGCAGCCGTGGCCGCGTCCGCACTCGCCTTCATCGACCCCGACGAGGTGCGCGAGCTGTGGGAGTCGCTCCCGCCGCACCTCCCGCCTCGAGCGGTCGCGGCTGCCTACGCCGAGCGCATCTTCGAGTGGGGTGACCGCGAGCTGCCTCGGTTCGGGGACGACACCCTCGAACGGCTCGACGACCTCTCCCGCCACGTCATCGACGCTGCGCCGTGCTCGCTCGGCGCGCTCTTCGCGGGTTGGCGTGCGATGCCCGTCCCCGCGACGCTCGGCGCGCGCGTCGCCCTCACCATGCACGTCATGCGGGAGATGCGCGGCGCTGCGCACATCGTTGCGATCACCGCGACCGGGCTCTCCCCCTTGCAAGCCGTGCTGGCATCGCCCGCGCCGCCGCCCCGCACCGGTCCGGAGTGGGCTGAGCACCTCGGCTGGCGCGGTCCGTTCGAGGATCCCGCGCTGTACCGCGCACAGCGCGACGCGTCGGAAGATCTGACGAACGAGATCCTGGCTCGCTACTTCGACGTGCTCTCTGTGCACGACCTTGCCGACTTCTCACGTCTGCTGGCGGGCACCCGCGACGCCATCGACATGTGAGGGCGGCGCTGCGCCGCCGAGCTCTCTATCCCAGGTAGATGTCGACTGCGCTGCCCCGCTTGACCTGCGAGCCCTCCGGCGGGTTCGTCGAGATCGGTCGGCCCTTCGCCGGCCCGTAGACCTGACCGGCGTTCAGCCCGGCGTGCTCGAGGATCGCGATCGCGTCATCCAGCTTCTTGTGCTGGACCGAGGGAACCGCGACGAGATCGGGACCCTTCGACACGTTCACCGTCACGACGCCGCCCCGCGGCACCGCGGTGCCGGCGGGCGGATCGGTCGACACGACTTGCCCCGCGGGGACATCGTCGCTGAACACCTCGACCTGCTTCGCCTTCAGCTGCACATTGGCGAGCGCGGCCTTCGCGTCGGCGAACGAGCCACTCACCTGCGGCACCTGGCGCGGCGCCGGACCCTTCGAGATCACGAGGTCGACCGGCGAGCCCTTGGGGATCGTCGTGCCGTTCGGATCCCAGCTGATGACGAAGTGCTCGGGGATGTTCTCGTCGTTCGCCTCGGTCACCGTGCCGACCGCGAGGCCCTGTGCCTTCAGCGCGTCGCCCGCCTGACCGTCACTCATGCCGGTCATGTCGGGCACCTGCACGGGCGTCGGCCCGAGCGACACGACGATCGCGAACGTCGCGCCTTCCTTGAGCTTGTCCCCCTGCGTCGGATCTTGGCTGATGACCGTGCCCGCAGCCGTCGCGTCGTCGAACTGCTCGTGGCGGTCGATCTTCCAGCCGAACTCGCCGACCTGCGTGAGGGCCTGTTCCTCCGGCATGCCCACGACCGATGGCACTTCGTGCTTGGGCACGGTCGCCTGGGTCGCGGCGTACACGGCCGCGCCACCGCCGAGGAGGAGGATCAGCGCGGTGCACGCGAACAGCAGCCGCCGGCGCCACCGCTTGCGGGGCTTCGCGGGCTTCTCGCTCTTCGAGAGCGGCGCGGGGGCGTCGTCGACGCCGAACGGGCCCGTGTCGTCCTCGGACCGCGTCGACGGGATCGGCGTCATGTCCGTCGACGTGAGCGGCTTCATCGCGGTGAGATCGAGGAGATCGCTGGTGGAGGGTTGCGACCTCACGAGCGGCAACGGCGCGGGACGAGGTAGCCGTTCCGCGGTGCCCGAGAGGGCACGGCCGAACGCCGACGCGTCGAACCGCTCGGAAGGATCGGGACGCCCGGCGCGCTCGACCACCGAACGCAGCGGCCCCAGCGACTCGGGCACGGGCATGAGCGCGTCGATGCGCGCCATCAGCGTGGCGACCGTCGTGTCGGCGGCGAACGGAACGTTGCCCGTCACCGCTTCGATCATCACGAGGGCGAGGGAGTACACGTCGGTCTTGCCGTCGACGGGCTTGCCTTGTGCCTGCTCCGGCGACGCGTAGCGCGCGGTGCCGAGCACGACGCCCGAGGGCTCCGTCCACGCGGCTTCGGCGATCGCGCGTGCCAGCCCGAAGTCGGCGATGCGGAGTCGGCCCTCCTCGTCGAAGAGCAGGTTCGCGGGCTTGATGTCGCGGTGGACGAAGCCGCGGCGGTGCGCGTACTCGAGGCCCCGCGCCGCCTCGAGCCCGACGACGAGCGCTTGTGACGGGGTCAGCAGGTTGCCCGCGTCGAGCATCGAGCGGAGGCTGCCGCCACCGAGGTACTCGAGGACGAGGTACGGCCCGTGCTCGGAGAGGTCGGCCTCCTCGCCCCAGTCGTACACAGCCATGACGTTCGGATGGCTGAGGGCAGCCGCGGCCCGCGCCTCGGCGCGGAACCGCTTGAGGAAGGTGGGGTCACCGGCGAGGGCCGGGTGCAGCAGCTTCACGGCCACTTGCCGGCGCAGCTGGACGTCGTCAGCGAGGTAGACCTGCGCGGACGCACCCGCGCCGACCGGGGCGACGAGCCGGTAGCGCGACCCGAGCACGCGGCCGACGTGGTCGGCCATGCGCGACAGGACCATCAGGCCCCGTTCGCTCGCGTGAGCTGGGCGGGCGAGAGCATCTGCCAAACGGTAACCGGTGGGTTCGCGCGGATCGTGGCACTGAGGTGACGAAGGGGTGACCGTTCCATCACGCGCCGCCCGCGCGATGCCATGGAAGCGGTCCTGCTCGGGCAAGATCTTCGCCGTGCACTGGCGCCGCATCGGCATCTCCGCGCTCATCGCGGCTGCTCTCGTCACGATCGTCGTCGGGTTCATGCAAGTGCAGACAGGTGACTCGACGACCACCCCCGTCGATCCGGCCATCGAGGCCCTCGTGCCGCAGCCGGGCGAGCTGGTGCTGCGCCAGTCCCAAGTCGGCGTCGACCTGGCGCCCGGGTACGAGGGCACCCTCGACATCGACAGCACACCGATCCCCGACGACCAGCTGACGATCAACGCGCCCCTGAACCAGGTCTTCTACCAGCCGGGCCCGGGCAAGGAGTTCTCCCAGTTCGCCCCCGGCCGCCACTGCGTGACCGCCCACTTCTTCAAGAGCGTCGACGGCCCGGACACGGCCCGCGCCTACTCGTGGTGCTTCAACGTCTCGTAGTCGCACCCTGCGAGCGGGGCTACTTCAGGTGTCTCGAGAAGAAGTCGAGGATGATCTCGAAGCGCTCGACGCGGTGCTTGGGTGCGCCGGAGCGAGACAGCTCGTGACCCTCGCCCGGGAACCGCACGAACTCGACGTCGCGACCGAGCAGTCGCAGACGCGTGTAGAGGTCCTCGGCTTGCTCGATCGGGCAACGCCAGTCGTTCTCGCTGTGGAGGATGAGCAGCGGCGTGGTGATGCGATCGGCGTAGGTGACCGGCGACATCCGCAAGAGCTCGTCGGTGTCCTCCATCGGAGTCACGCCGGCGTACTCGGTGTTGAACCACCAGCCGATGTCTGACGTGTGGCTCATCGTGACCATGTTGTTCACGGCTCGCTCGGAGCATGCGGCGGCAAAGCGATCGGTCTGGGTCACGAGCCACGACGTGAGATAGCCGCCGTACGAACCGCCGAGCACTCCGACTCGCTCGGCATCGAGGTACGGGTGCGCAGCCAACGCTGCGTCGAGCACCGACAGCACGTCGGACCCGTCCACCGCACCCCAACCCACGCCGGGATCGGGGTCGCACTTCGGTCCCCTGATCGCACGTCCCCACGCCTCGCCGTAGCCCGACGAACCGCGCGGGTTGCAGTACACGACGCCGTAACCGGCCGCGGCCTGCACTTGGAACTCGTCGAAGAACCCGTAGCCGTATTGGGTGTACGGACCGCCGTGGATGTTGACGAGCACCGGATACGTCCGCGACTCGTCGAGGTCGTGCGGCGGGATGAACCACGCGTCGACGACTGCCCCGTCGCTCGCGGTCGCCGGGAGCTTCTGAGGCGCGCTCGTCGGGAACGGCAGGCGCCAGGACGCGAGCTCGCGCTCCTTCCCAGAGGCGACGTCGCGCACGACGAGCCGGAAGGGCCCCGTGGGGAGCGACTCGGTGAACGCGATCGTGCCTGCGCGCACGTCGACGCCGGTGATGTACTGGTCGCCCGTGAGCACAGGCTCCGACGGATCTGCGTACAACGCAGTCGATCCGCCATCTTCGATCACGTACCAGATGCGGTCGCTGTCGAACTGCGCGCCGAGCGGAGCGATGACCGATCGCCCGCGGTCGAGCCCTGGAGCGACCGGTGTCGCGTCACCCGTTGCCGGGTCGAGCAGCATCAGCTCCGCGTTGCGCACGGGATCCCCCGGCTCGTTTCGGTACGTCGCGATGCGGTCGCCCGACGGCGACACGACCGGCTGCGACCACGAATGTGCGGCACCGGTGAGACGGCTCGGCTCTTCCCCGTCGAGCGGCACCGACCAAAGGTCGACGATGCGGTCGACGTCTGCCCGCTCGTGCCCGGGGTACGACACCACGACTGCGTGCCCGTCGGGCGCCCAGCTGAGCGAGGGGTTCACGTCGTACCCGCCGGTCAGGAGCACGCGGTGCGGGCTCATGCCGTCGGTCGCGACGACGAAGAGCGACCGAGGCCGATCGACGATCCAGCCGCTGTTGTCGTACTTCCACCCGAGATGACGGATGCGGCGCGCGGGACGGTCGGCATCGCGCGCGGGCGCGTACTGCGCCTCGTCGCGCAGCCGGGCGATGAACGCGATCGCGGAGCCGTCGGGAGACCACTCGAGGGCCTCGATCTCCTCGGGAAGCGAGACGAGCGTGCGCACCTCCCCCGCACCCCCGACAGGTGCGACGAGGAGCTGCGAACCGCTCTCCTCCCGGTGGCTCGTGAACGCGAGTGACGCGCCGTCGGGCGACCAGCGCGCGTGGCCGTCTCGCGCAGCGCCTGCAGTGAACGGTCGCGGCGCGCTGGAGCTGTCGGTCGACGCGATCCAGATCTGCGACTTGGTGCGGTTCGCGACCAGGTCGGGCGTCGCGAGAGTGAATGCGACACACGCTCCATCGGGAGACAGGCGCGGTTCGCCGGGCGCGACGACGCGTGCGATGTCTTCGGGCTGCACGGACGGCGACCCTACCGCGCGGCTTCTACGGCGCGGCGTGCGGCGCGGCGTCGGGGATGCCGAGGGCGTCGACCGCGAGGCCGAGCGCGACGCCAAGCGGCCGCAGCACAGCCGCTGCCTCGCCCGAGCTTCGCACGAGCGCGAAGTAGACGGTGTCCTGCGCGCGGCTGAGATCGACGTGCGGGTCGAGGATCCGCGCCAGCCGCACGATGGCGATCGCAGACTCGACGGAAGTCAAGTGACGCTCCTCCACCGCGGTCGTCACGGCACCGAGCGTGGCCTCGCGGAGCGCAGCGGCCACCGCCGGGGTCATGAGGCTGAGCCCTTGCACCTTCGCTTGCTCGGCGAGGTCACGAGCGGAGTGGTAGGTGAGCGGCGAGTACCCGCGGGCGAGTGCGACGAGGTCGGTCTCGAGCCGGCGAGCCGTGGCCATCTCCACGGGCAGCTTGAGCTCGGGCGGCAGCGGGTAGCCCGCGATCGCGAGGGCCTCGAAGGTGTCGCTGGCGTCGGTGACGAGCCGTTCGAACTCGATGTCGAATCGATCAGCCAGGCTCTGCGCGGTCGACGCGAGCACCTGGTCGGCGGCGTCGGGCAAGGCCGAGTCGAGACCGAACTCCATGCCGCCGCGATCCGGAACGGCAAAGTGGTCGAGGAGGCGACGCACCAGGCCCGAGACTCGCTCTCCTTGTCGGAACGCGCGGCCGAACTCGGTGAGCGCCTCGTCCTCGGCGTGCGCGTCTCCGCTGGACGGACGCGTGCCGCCCGTGATCTCGAGCGCTCCCATCCGAAGGGCGGCATACACGTGCTCGTGCACGCGGCGCGTGCGCCGGTGTCGTAGCTCGACCCGACCGGTGCACATCTCGACCGATCCTCGATCGTCCCGATCGTGACGAAGCACGAGCACGTCGTAGCCACCGAGAGATGCCGGGGGATCGCGGCGCTCGAGGAGGTCGATCATCGCGAGGTGCGCGACCACGCGTGAGACGTCGACGCGCGTGGGGTCGACGTGGCGACGCCAGATGTCGCGGCCCGTGCCCTCCGAGGGGTCGTTGCTCACCGCTCGGTCGAGGATCGAGAAGATCGCATCGAGGTTCGGCGACTCGTCGATCTCCCCGAGGAGATCGACGGCGCGCGCCGCGTAGCGCATCACTTGCAGGGTCTCGATCCCGGCGATGTCGTTGAAGAACCAGCCACACGAGGTGTACATGAGCATCGTGTGCCGTTGCGCCTCGAGGAGCGTGAGCGCGCACACCGCGGCGTCCGGCGACTCGCCGAGGACCCACCGCGCGGTGAAGTCGTCGACTGACACGGCACCGAGCAGCACGTCGATGTACGCGTCGCGCGCCGGCCACGGGTCCTTCAGCACGCTCGGTCCGCGCCGCTCGAACACCTCGACGCCGTGGTCGCGGATGAGGTCGAACGCTTCGCGCAACGGCGCCCGCCACTTCTGATGCCATCCTGCGCCGCCGCCCGTGTGGCAGCCGCAGTCCTCCTTCCATCGACCGACACCGTGTGCACACGACCATGCGCTCTCGCGCACCTCGACCTGCCACTCGGGCGGGCGCTCGAGGGCGAACGACGCGAGACCCCCGGTCGCCAGCCCGCGCCGCGGCGCCTCGACCGCGAGCGCGTACGCGACTGCCCGCTCCCCCCATCGGTGGTGGTGACCGAACGTCTCGCCGTCGGTCGCGATGCACACGAGCCCGCGTTCGCCGGCATGCGCGAGTCGATGTTCGGCGCGGTCGACCAGCACACCACTCGACAGCGTGCCGAGCGCGAACGCGACGTCGTGCGAGAGCGGACCGTCGTAGAAGACGATCGTGACCCCGAGGTCGCGATCCGACGGGTGGCACCAGCGATACGTGTGCAGCGTGTCGATCGATCCGTCCTCGACGGATGCCCAGTCGTCGTCGTTCGATCCGAGCGGGCGAACACGCGTCGCTTGCCCTGGCGCCAGGATCGTGAACCCGACGCCTTCCTCCGCGAGCACGGCGAGCACGTCGTCGTTCACAGCCGTCTCGGGCAGCCAGAGCGCCTCGGGCCGCCGTTCGAAGCGATGGGCGAAGTCGGCCACACCCCACCGCACCTGCGTGACGATGTCCCGTCGGGTCGCGAGGGGGAGGATCATGTGGCTGTACCCCTGCGCGATCGCGCCGCCGCCGTCTCGTCCCGCTCGCACCATCGCGCCGTACACGTCGGGATGGTGCTCGGCGAGCCACGACAAGAGCGTCGGGCCGACGTTGAACGACATCAGCCGGTAGTTGTCGACGAGAGCGACGAGCGCGCCGTGGTCGTCGAGCACCCGAGCGAACGCGTTCGGCCGGTAGCACTCCTCGGTGATGCGCTCGTTCCAGTCGTGCGCCGGCGCAGCGGACGGCTCGACGGGCACCGTCTCGGTCCATGGGTTCTCGCGGGGCGGTTGGTAGAAGTGCCCGTGGATGACGAGGCGCCGGTCGGTCATCGTGCGCCGACACCGTCAGAGCGGCCCGCGAACCACACGACCGAGAGCGGCGGCAACGTGATCGAAGCCGAGTCGCTGTAGCCGTGCCACGGCGCCGGCTCGGTGTCGAAGCCCGCGATGCCCGCGAAGCCCGTTCCCCAGAACCACGTCGCGTTCGTGTCGAGCACGGTCGTCCACCTGCCCGCATACGGAAGCCCGAACCGGTATCCCTCGCGCGGCACCGGCGTGAAGTTCGCGATGCAAGCGACGGCACGGCTCCCGTCGGCGGAGAAGCGAACGAAGCTGTAGATGCTGTGCTCGGCATCGTCCGCGTCGAGCCACCGGAACCCGGCAGGCTCGCGGTCGAGCTCCCACAGCGCGGGCTCGTGCATCAGCACGGTGTTGAGCTCGCGGACGAGGTCGCGCACTCCCGCGTGCGGTGGCCACTCGAGCAGCCACCAGTCGAGGCTGCGGTCGTGGTGCCACTCCTGCGTCTGGCCGATCTCGCTGCCCATGAACAAGAGCTTGCGTCCTGGGTAGGCCCACATCCATCCGTAGAGCGCGCGTAGGTTCGCGAACTTCTGCCACTCATCGCCGGCCATCTTGTCGATGAGCGGGCCCTTGCCGTGGACGACCTCGTCGTGCGACAGCGGCAGCACGAAGTTCTCGGTGTACGCGTAGAGCAGCCCGAAGGTGAG
>DATKAS010000072.1:0-3532 GCA_035497855.1 Acidimicrobiales bacterium | reverse complement strand
TGCCCCTCGAGGTGCAGCGCGAGGCCGTCGACAAGCAGATCGACATGTGGGTCATCGACGCCGACCGCGTCGCACGCGAGGCCCAGATGGGCAACCGCGTGAACACCGTCATGCAGCCGTGCTTCTTCGCGCTGTCGGGTGTGCTGCCGTCCGACGCCGCCATCGCGCACATCAAGGCGGCCGTGCAGAAGACGTACGCGTCGCGTGGCCAGGCGATCATCGAGCGAAACTTCGCGGCGATCGAGGCATCGCTCGCGGCGTTGCATCAGGTCGAGCTTCCCGACCGGGTCACTGCAACCGTGCGACGCGAGCAACGAGTGCCCGACGATGCTCCCGACTTCGTGAAGCGGGTGACCGCGCAGCTGCTCGCGGGCGACGGGGACCTGCTGCCGGTCTCCGCGCTGCCGGTCGACGGTGTGTTCCCGACCGGGACCGCGAAGTACGAGAAGCGATCGATCGCACAGGAGATCCCGATCTTCGACCCGGACATCTGCATCGACTGCGGTCGCTGCGCGGCCGTCTGCCCCCACGCCTCCATCCGGATGAAGGTGTACGACGGCAGCGCGCTCACGGACGCGCCTGACGGCTTCAAGTCGAAGGCGTTCCGATCGAAGGACGTTGCGGGCATGGCGATGACGATCCAGGTCGCGCCGGACGACTGCACGGGCTGCGGCGTCTGCGTCGACGTGTGCCCGGCGAGGTCGAAGTCCGAAGTTCGCCACAAGGCGATCAACATGGAGCCCGCATCCGCGCATCGCGAAGTCGAACGCCGATCATGGGACTTCTTCCTGACGCTTCCCGAGATCGACCGCGACGTGCTTCCCCACGACTCCGTGAAGGGCTCGCAGGCGCTACAGCCGTTGTTCGAGTTCTCGGGAGCATGCGCGGGGTGTGGAGAGACGCCCTACATCAAGCTCGTGACACAGCTGTTCGGCGACAGGATGATCGTCGCGAACGCGACGGGGTGCTCGTCGATCTATGGCGGCAACCTCCCGACCACGCCCTGGACCACCAACGCCGAAGGACGAGGCCCGGCTTGGAACAATTCGCTCTTCGAGGACAACGCGGAGTTCGGCCTCGGGATGCGGCTGGGCTACGAGGCGCAGCAGCGTCAGGCCCGCTTGCTCGTGGAACGGCTCGCCTGGGTGATCGGCGAGGATCTGGCGGCCACGATCCTCGCAGCCGATCAGTCCGACGAAGCCGGCATCGGGGCACAACGGGCACGGGTTGCCTCGCTCAAGGCCGCGCTCGGACGCATCACTGACACCGACCCGCAGCATCGGGAGGCCCAGCAGCTGATCTCGCTTGCCGACGCCCTCGTCGACCAGGGCATCTGGATCATCGGCGGGGACGGATGGGCCTACGACATCGGGTTCGGCGGCCTCGACCAGGTGCTGTCGACCGGCCGGAACGTCAACATCCTCGTCCTCGACACCGAGGTGTACTCGAACACCGGCGGCCAAGCGTCGAAGGCGACCGCACGCGGCGCAGTCGCCAAGTTCACCGCGGCCGGGAAGGGTGTCGGCAAGAAGGATCTGGGCGCGATCGCCCGCGCCTACGGCAACGTCTACGTCGCCCAGATCGCGATCGGCGCCAACGACATCCAGGCAACGAAGGCGTTGGTCGAGGCCGAAGCATGGCCTGGCCCGAGCCTCGTGATCGCCTACTCGACGTGCATCGCGCACGGTATCGACATGGCGCAGTCGATGACGCACATGAAAGACGCTGTGCGCTCCGGCTACTGGCCGCTCTACCGGTTCTCGCCCTCCGACGCCGAGCACGGCATCCCGATGCACCTCGACTCGAAGGAGCCATCGATCCCCGTCGCCGAGTTCACCGCGACCGAGGCGCGCTTCGCCGCGCTGGCGCGCACCCATCCCGATCGCGCCGCAGAGCTCGGCGCGCTGTTGCAGGCCGACGCTGACGAGCGATGGCGCTACTACTCACAGCTCGCCATGATCGAACGCACCGTCCCGCACACACCGCTGGCCGAGGACGACGCACCATGACCGAGCTCGCCACCCGCTACCTGGGCCTCGACCTGAGAACGCCACTCGTCGCATCCGCCGGGCCGCTGACCGGTGAGCTCGAGACGGTCCGCCGCCTCGTCGACGCGGGCGCGTCAGCAGTCGTCCTTCCGTCGCTCTTCGAGGAGGAGATCGTCCACGAAGAGGTGCACCTGAACCTCGCGCTCGAAGCCGGCGCCGAGCACTTCGCGGAAGCACTCGGCTACTTCCCCAACGCGTCCCGGCTGCCGTCACCGGTCGACCGTCACCTGGACCACCTCGCGTCGGTGATCGACGCGGTCGAGGTCCCGGTCATCGCCAGCGTGAACGCCACGTCGTCGGGGAGCTGGATCCGCTACGCCGCTCTGCTCGCAGATGCTGGCGCGTCCGCGATCGAGCTGAACGTGTACGAGGTCGCGGCCGACGCTTCGCGGTCCGGCACGCAGGTCGAGCACGACCACGCGGCGCTCGTCACTGACGTCTGTGCCGCCATCGACGTGCCGGTCGCGGTGAAGGTGTCGCCCTACTACTCGTCGTTCGGGCACTTCGCAGTGTCGTTGAAAGATGCCGGTGCAGCGGGTCTGGTCTGCTTCAACCGCTTCTACCAACCCGACCTCGACGTCGACACCCGCGAAGTGGTGCCCCGCATCGAGCTGTCCTCGCCGTGGGAGCTCCGCCTGCCGCTCCGGTGGATCGCGATCCTCCGATCGCTGCTCCCCGACCTGTCGTTGGCGGCCAGCTCGGGCGTCGAGTCGGGTCGCGACGTCGCCAAGGCGCTGTTGGTCGGGGCGGACGTGGCGATGACGACCTCCGCGGTGCTTCGCCACGGACCCGGGCACATCGCGCTGATGGAAGCAGAGCTACGGGAGTGGGCCGAGGAGAACGAGTACGACTCGGTCTCGCAGCTGCGGGGCAGCGTCAGCTACGCGGCCACCGACGACCCCGGAGCGTTCGAACGCGCCAACTACGTGCGCACGCTGCACTCGTGGACGTCAGCGACTCGCTGACGTGGCGTGTCGGCGCAGGATGCGCCGGCCGAGGGTCGTCTTGTGCACCTCGTCGGCGCCGTCGTAGATGCGCGAGGCGCGCTCGTGGCGGTACCAGTGGGCGAGCACGGTGTCGTCGGTGACGCCCAGCGCACCATGCACCTGGATCGCCTTGTCGATCGCATCGAGCATGGTTCTGGCCACCGAGAACTTGATCGCCGAGATCTCGTCACGGGCAACGGACGCGCCATAGCGATCGATCATCCACGCGGCATGGAGCGTTTGCAGCCTCGCCCCGCGGATCTCGGCGTCGAGCTCTGCCACCCAGTGCTGGATGACCTGTCGATCGGCGAGCGTCTCGCCCTCGGGCGTGATCACGCGCTCGTTCGCCCGTTCGCACATCATGTCGAACGCACGGCCCGCGATCCCCAGCCATCGCATGCAGTGATGGATGCGCCCGGGTCCCAGTCGCTCTTGCGCGATCACGAACCCATCACCCTCACCTCCGAGGAGGTTCGTCTGTGGGACTCGACACGAGTG
>DATKAS010000071.1:0-17791 GCA_035497855.1 Acidimicrobiales bacterium | reverse complement strand
CCGACGCGGCCGAGCGCGTGCTGCAGACGGCGCTGGCGAGCGGCGAGACGCTCGCCGACATCGAACGGCTGATGATGGCCGCCGTCACCGACCACGTGTTCATCGACGGCGGCCACACGATCGATTTCACGAACAAGGCGTTCGAGGCGCTCGAGCACCTCGGCGCCGGCGCGGCCCGGCAAGTACTGCCGACGCTCGTGCAACAAACGACATCGGCGCAGCGCTCCGAGGAGTTCTCCGAGTGGCGCCATCCCCACGACCTCGTCGCGCTCGCCCGCCGCGCCGAGGCCGCGCTTCCCGGTGCGATGGCCGAGGGACGCGGCCACGTCGGCGAGTACGACGACGTCGCCGGGCTCGGCTGGCGCTTCCTCGCCGACGATCCCGAGGAAGTCGTCGGCGCCCTGCTCGACGCGATGCGCGCGGGTGCGACACCCGAGCAGCTCGGCCGCGCGCTCGCCTACGCGGCGTCACTGCGCATCCTGCGCTTCCACGTGCAGAACGACTTCGGTGACTGGAACACGGTGCATCACGCGTTCACCGCCGCGAACGCGCTGCATCAAGCATTGGTACGCGCCCCAACACCCGAGCTCATGCGCGGCCTCGTGCAGGGCGCGCTCCGCGTCTACCTCGACCGCTTCTTGAACGTCCCCGCGGCTCGACTGCCGACGGCGGACAGCGGCGATCTTGCCGACCTCGCCGCGTGCTGGGAGGTGCAGGGTCACGTCGACGACGCAGGGCGCATCGCGTTCGGCTACCTGCGCGGCGGCGGCAGCCAGTCCGCATTGGGGGCCGCTCTCGGGCACGCGCTGCTCGCGGAGGACGCGGAGTTCCACTGGTTCCAGGTGTACGAGGCCTCGATGCGCCAAGTCGCCGCGTGGCCGGAGGGCTCTGACGAGGCGGCACTCATCCTCACCGGCCTCTCTCGCTTCCTCGCCGCGCACACGCCGACACGGCGTGAGCTGCCCACCGTCGTCCGCATCGCACAACGCCTCCGCCGCGGCGAAGCCCTCTACGAAGAGGCGTGAAGCTGGTCGTCTCGGTGAAAGAGATCGAGGCCGATGTCGAACGCAGGCGCGCTCTGGGTGATGGCACTCGTTGAGATGAGGTCGGCGCCCGTGGACGCATAGCGGGCGACCGTCTCCAGCGTCACGCCTCCCGACACCTCGACGACGGCGCGCCGGCCGACGAGGTCGACGCACTGCGCGACGTCGTCCGGGCTCATGTTGTCGAGCATCACGAGGTCGGCACCGCTGTCGACGGCTTCGAGCACCTGCTCGATCCGCTCGCACTCGACCTCGACTGTTCGGCCCGGCCACCGCTCTCGTGCGCGGCGCACGGCCTCGGTGATCCCGAGACGACCGAGGTGGTTGTCCTTCACGAGCACCATCTCGGACAACGAGCCGCGGTGGTTGACGCCGCCACCCGCACGCACCGCTGCCTTCTCGAGCGCGCGGAGCCCGGGCAGCGTCTTGCGGGTGTCCCAGATGCGAGCGCGACTGCCCGGCGCGCTCTCGACCGCGTCGACGAACCGCCGCGTGAGGGTGGCGACGCCGGACAGGTGGCAGAGGAAGTTCAGCGCGGTGCGCTCAGCCGTCAGGATCGAGGCGAGCGGCCCCTCGACCGTGCCGATCACCTGGCCGGCGGCGACGCGATCCCCGTCGACGGCCGTCCACCGCACGGACACGGACGTGTCGACCTGCGCGAAGGTCTCGGTGGCACACGCCGTGCCCGCGAGCACGCCAGGCTTGCGCGGCACGAACGCCGCGCTGCCGCGCTCGCTTGGGTCGAGGAGTGCGGCCGTGATGTCGCCGAGCGGGCCAAGATCCTCGGCGAGGGCGCGAGCAACGGCATCGCGCACGACGCCGGGAGCGACCTCGGTCATCGCAGCACGAACCGCACGCGCATGGCGTCGTCGAGCATCGGGAAGTCCGTGCGCGTGTGCGCGCCGCGGCTCTCCTCGCGCACGGTTGCCGCGCTGAGGATGCCGTGCGCGACCGTCGCGAGGTTGTGCGTCTCGGCGCTGGCGACGTCGGTCACCCCGGCGGCGTGGAGCGCCATGACCTCCTCGACCACGACTGCGGTCTCCGCGAGAGTGCTCGCGCTCCGCAACACTCCCGCCCCTGTCGTCATCGCTCGCTGCAGGCGCTCGCGAGCGTCGACGCGGGTGACCTCCTCCGCCGGCCGAGCTTCGAAGGTCACGTCGATGGGGCGTCCGGCGATGAGATCAGGGACGCCGTCGTCGATCACTGCGCGCATCGCGCCAGTGGGCTTCGCCTCGACTTCGCCACGCTGGATGGCCTCGATCACGCGCGGTCCGAACACCATGCCCTCGAGCAACGAGTTCGACGCGAGCCGGTTCGCTCCGTGGATGCCGGTGCACGCCACTTCACCCGCCGCCCACAATCCGGGAAGCGACGTCGCGCCGTCGAGGTCGGTGACGATGCCGCCGCACTGGTAGTGGGCTGCGGGCGCGATGGGAAGCCAATCGGTCGCGGGATCGAGCCCGATCTCGCGCACTGCCGCGGCGATCGTCGGGAAGCGTTCGTCGAAGTGCTCGAGCCCGGTCGCGTCGAGCCACAAGTGGTCGACGTCCTGCTCGAGCATGCGCGCGGTCTCGGCGCGCGAGACGGCATCGCGAGGCAGCAGCTCGTCGACGAACCGCTCCCCTTTCGCGTCCCGCAAGAGCGCGCCGTGCCCGCGCAACGCCTCGGAAAGCAACGGCCGCGGAGAAGCGGGATGGTGCAGCGCGGTGGGATGGAACTGCACGAACTCGATGTCGGCGACCGCGACACCAGCGCGGAGCGCCATCGCCAGGCCGTCTCCCGTCGACTCGAGGGGGTTGGTCGTCACGGCAAACACTTGACCCGAGCCGCCGGTCGCGGTGAGCACGTGGGTCGCCCGGATCTCGCGCACCAGCCCGTCGGATCCGAGCGCCGTCACGCCGCGGCACCGTCCGTCCTCGACGAGGAAGTCGAGCGCGAACCACCGGTCGAAGATCGCGACCGCGGTCTGACGGACTGCCTCGACGAGCGCCCGCTCGATCTCTGCTCCCGTCGCCGCGCCGCCCGCGTGCACGACGCGGGGAAGCGTGTGGCCGCCTTCGCGAGCGAGCTCGAGCCGGCCGTCCGACGAACGGTCGAATGCTGCTCCCATCCTGATCAGCTCGGTGACGCGATCCGGACCTTCGTCGACGAGGATGCGCACTGCTTCGACGTCGCAGAGGCCCGCGCCCGCAGCGAGTGTGTCGGCCAGGTGGAGATCGGTGGAATCGGGATCGCCCGCCAGCACCGCGGCGACGCCGCCCTGCGCCCAGCGTGTCGCCGCCTGGTCGAGCTCGCCCTTCGTGAGGACGCCCACCCGCAGGCCGAGGCCCTGTGCCGCGCGCACTGCGGCAGACAACCCGGCGACGCCACTCCCCAGCACGAGCAGGTCGAGGCCGGGGTCGCCGGTCGCCATCGAGGTCACTCCACCGTCGCGCCGACGTTGTCGATCAACCGGGCTTTGCCGAAGCGCGCCGCGCCGAGCAGCCGGAGCTCGCCGGCCAACGGCACGACCGGAGTGAGCGATGCCGCGTCGACCACGGCCACGTAGTCCAGTGAAGCGAGCGGTTCGCCGTCGATCATCTGCGTCATGAGCGCGACCACCCGAGCTGCATCGCGCTCGCCGCTCGCGATCGCATCCGCCCCCGCCTCGAGCGCGCGATGCAGCACGGGCGCGGCAGCGCGCTCGGCCGAGTCGAGGTAGGCGTTGCGGCTCGAGAGCGCGAGGCCGTCGCGTTCGCGCACCGTCTCGCAGGCGATCACGTCGACGTCGAACGACAGGTCGTCGACCATGCGACGTACCACCGCGAGCTGCTGCCAGTCCTTCTCGCCGAAGTACGCGCGACACGGCCCCACCAGGTTGAACAGCTTCGCCACCACGGTCGTGACCCCGGCGAAGTGGGTCGGTCTGCTCTCGCCCTCGAAGGGCTCGGAGACCTCGCGCACCGCGACAGTCGTGAGCAAAGGCGCGGGGTACATCTCCTCGACGGAAGGAGCGAAGACGAGGCCGACGCCCGCTGACTCGGTCAGAGCGACGTCGCGAGCGAGGTCGCGCGGGTACGCGCTCAAGTCTTCTCGTGGACCGAACTGCAGCGGGTTCACGAAGATCGACACCACCGTCGCGTCACAGTCGCTGACCGAGCGCCGCATCAGCACGAGGTGACCCTCGTGGAGCGCGCCCATCGTGGGCACGAAGCCGATCTTCGAACCGACGATGCGACGTCGTGCCAAAGCCTGTCGCAGCTCAGCGACCGTGCGCACGACCTCGGTCATCGCGTTCGAGCGTACGTGGAAGTCACGACGTCACGTCATCGAGAACGCCGAGACAAGAGACACCACCGTCGCCGAGCCGGTGACGCCAATGCGGGGTGACGATGTCCGGGGCGAGCTCTTCGAGCGGCGCGAGCACGAACGGTCGCTCGTTCATGAAGGGATGGGGTATGCGAAGGTCGGGCTCGTCGACGCGCACGCCGTCGATCCAGACGATGTCGACGTCGATCGTGCGCGGGCCCCAATGCACGATGCGTTCGCGCCCGCCCGCCGTCTCGACCGTGCGACAGAGCTCGAGGAGGTCGCGGGGCGTCAGCACCGTGTCGAGCTCCACGACCATGTTCAAGTACGGCCCCTGGTCGTCGGGGCCGCCGACGGGTTCGGTCTCGTACACCCTCGACTCGGCGACGAGGTCGGGGATCGAGTCCCGGGCCGCGCGCAGGTGACCGACGCGGTCACCGAGGTTCGACCCGAGGGCGAGGAACGCCCGCATGGCTAGCGCCGGCGCCGAACCGTGACGGCGGTCGTCGCGACGTCGTAGGGGACCGGGGGGCGGAGCTTGCGAATCGTCACTCGTACCGCGACGGCGCGCCCGTCGAAGCCGAGCAGCTCGTCGGCGAGCCGCGACGCGACCTTCTCGAGCAAGAGGTGGTGCTCGTCCTCGACGACGCGCACGACGAGGCCGATGAGCGCGCCGTAGTCGAGCGTGTCGTTGAGGTCGTCCGTCTCGCCCGCGACGGACACGTCGGTCTCGACGTCGAAGTCGACCTCGAACGGCTGCGGCCGCTCGAGCTCTTCGGGGCACAGCCCGATGATGCCGAGCGCCCGGATGCCCCTGACTTCGATCTGGTCGGCCACGTGTGTCTCCGGTGCGTCGGGACGTCAGTCGAGCTGCACGGAGAGGGCGACAAGCGAACGCCCAGTCGGGCCGAGCTGGCGCTCGGTGATCTGCTCGATGATCGCGATCGCTTCGGGCCCTTCGGGAACCATGCCCGACCACCGTATGTATCCCGCGACCACTCCGGCCAATCGGTCGCCGACTTCCTCTTGGTGCAGGATGACCTTCTGTCCCGTCGTGAGCAGCTCGCGCATCTCGGGATACAGCTCGCTGAGCACCTTCGCGCTGTCGTCATGAGGGCCGAAGGGACGATGGATCCACGGAAGACCGAGCTCGTCGTAGTTGTGCAGGTTGTGCGGCGAGGGGATGAGCGAGATGACGCGCGTGAAGCCCTGCTCGCGCAGCCAGATGATCTCCTCTTGCCTGCGCACGCGTCGATGGTTCGTGCCGTACCCGCCGGGCCGCTCGCAGATCGCGAGCCGATCGCGGATGATCCACGCGAAGTTTCGCGGCTTGATGCCCTGCGCCCACTTTCCCTTCATCCGGCTCACGCCGCGACCTCCGCGGTGAGCAGCCGCACTGCATGTGCCGTCGCGCGGACGTCGTGCACACGGACCAGTGAGACCCCGTGAACGAGGGCATGTACCGCTGTCGCGAGCGATCCTTCGATGCGGTCGTCACTGGCCACCATCACGTCGTCGGCCGCGAGATCGATGATCGGGGGCGGAGCGAGGCCCGGCAGGGAGGGCTCGGTGGACCGAGCATCCGATGCCGCGAGGAGTGCCCCGATGAACCGCTTGCGGCTCGTGGCGATCGCGACCGGCAGCCCAGTTGCGACGAGGTCGTCGATGTGGCCCAACAGCTGCACGCTCTGCGCGAGCGACTTGCCGAACCCGACTCCGGGATCGATCCACACCTCGTCGACGCCGCCCTCGAGCGCCGCCGTCGCCCGCTCGACGAGGGCGCGGCGCACCGTTGCCACGACCTCGGGGTCGTCCACCGCGCACGGCCCGTGCACCGCGATCCACCCGGCGCCTGCCTCGGCGGCGATCGGCCAGAGGTCGGCCGACATGTCGTTCACGACCGTCGCGCCGGCCTCGAACGCAGCCCGGGCGACCGTGGCATCGGTGGTGTGGATCGACACCCGCACCTGCTCCGCGAGCGCGGCCACGACGTCAGCGACCGCGGGCAGGTCACCGCCGACGTCGATGATGTCGGCACCGTCGGTGATCATCTCGAGGCCCCGGGTGATGGTCGCCTTCGGGGGATCGAACGGCCCGCCGTGGTTCAAGACCCCCATGACCAGCGGCGACACGCCGGCCAGCGTAGTTGTGGCTTCACCCCGTCGCGCCCGTGAACGACCGCACTTCTCGCAGGTTTCGGTACCGCTCGCCGGCGTCGAGGCCGTAGCCGACGACCCATTGGGGTGGGATGCGGAAGCCGATGTAGGTGAGGTCGGATTCGTCGATGACCAGCTCGTCACGGACCAGCAGGGCGCACACGGCGAGGCTCGCGGGGTTCCTGGCCAGGAGGTTCTTTCGCAGGTAGCTGAGGGTCAGGCCGCTGTCGACGATGTCTTCGACGAGCAGGACGTGCCGGCCCGCGAGGTCGAGGTCGAGGTCCTTGACGATGCGGACGACCCCGCTCGTGCGCGTCGAGCTCCCGTACGAGGACACCGCCATGAAGTCGAACTCGACCGGGATCGTGATCGCCCGCGCGAGGTCGCTCATGAACACGAACGCGCCCTTGAGCACCCCGACGAGGAGGGGATCGCGGCCGGCGTAGTCGGTCGTGATCTGGGCGCCGAGCTGGGCGACCCGCTGGGCAAGGTCCGCTTCGGAGACCAGGACCTGGCCGAGATCGGGGTTGCCGCTGTGCACCGGCGGGGACCCTACAGGCTCGGGATTGAGCACTCGGGGGGCGCATACCGCGCCCAACTGCTCAATCCCGCGGGGATCGGGGGGTCAGGGGGAGAGGTGCAGGCGCTGCTGATGCCGCTCGACCCGACGTCCGTCGCCCGCGTCGGTGGCGACTGCCTCACCGCGAGCGACCGCGAGCACGCGCTCGACCGTGGCGGCGTCGGGCGGATGACCGTTGGCGAGCCACCTGCGCACCGCACGGCGCGCGAGGGGCCGCGGCGCGGAGGCCAAGGCTCGAGCGTCGGTGGGATCGAGGTCGAGCGCGAGCGCGTCGAGGAGGTCGGCGTCGTCGCGCAAGAGGTCGGCTTGCCTCGCGATGAGCCCGCCCACATCGCGCTCGGCCACGTCGTCGAGTGCCGGCATGACCTCGTGGCGAACCTGGTTGCGCCGATAGCGGAGGTCGTCGTTCAGCTCGTCGCGGACGGGCACGAGCCCGAGCTCCGCGCACAGCGCGTGCGTCTCGGAGCGGCGCAACGACAGGAGGGGACGTCGATCGCGCCGCATGCCAGCGAGCCCATCGAGGCCGGCGCCGCGCAACAAGTTGAGCAGGACGGTCTCGGCTTGGTCGTCCGCGGTGTGCCCAGTGAGCACGTCGCGCGGGAGCACCGCGTAGCGCGCGACGCGCGCGCGGGCTTCGAGGTTCGGGCCTGGCGCGACCTCTGCTCGCTGCGAGCGGAACTCCGCTCCCCATCGGGATGCGACCGAGGCGACCACGTGCGCGTCGGCGGCCGAATTGGGCCGCAGTCCGTGGTCGACGTGCATCGCGGTGACCTTGCAGCCGCCCTCGGATGCGAGCACGAGGAGTGCGAGCGAGTCAGCGCCGCCCGACACCGCGCAGGTGACCGCTGTGCCCTTGCTCGGAAACGTGCAGCGCGCGAGCAGGTCAGGCCACGGCAACGCGCATCCGCCCGATCCAGAGGTCGGGATCGCGGATCTCGACGAGCGACGGGAGGTTCTCCGGTCCCTCCCATGCGCGGTCGAGGAGCGCGGTGCCGCCCGCCCGCTCCACTGCAGCGATGAACCGCTCGCCTTGCTCGTACTGCGCGAGCTTCGCCTCGAGCCCGGTGAGGCGCTGGACGAGCTTGGTCGTGGGACTCGCCTGACGGCGCCGTTCCCGCAGCACGCGGCTGAACCGGGGCGCGCTGGGAATCAGGCCTTTGCCGGCGCGATCCATCGTGACGTCGCCGTGTCCCTCGAGCAGGCTCATGAGCCCGCCGATCTTGTCGAGCATCGCTCGTTGCTCGGGCGTGGCGAGCAGCGCGACGAGCCCACCATCGTCGAGCGGGTTCTGCCCGCCCCGCGCGCCAGCCGCGGCCTTCTTGAGCGCGTCGACGAAGCGCTTCGGGTCGGGGTCGACCGAACCGAGCGTCTGCTCGACGAGCGAAAGGAAGTAGTCGCGCATCCACGGGACGCCGGTGAACTGTGCGCGGTGGGTGACCTCGTGCAGTGCGAGCCACAGCCGGAACTCGCGTGGCGGGAACGCGAACCGCTTCTCGAGCGCGAGCACGTTCGGGCCGACGTAATACACGAGGTCTTGGTCGGCGGTGTCGTCGTCGACGACGAGCAAGTCGTACTGGCCGAGCACTCGTGCCGACATCCACCCGAGCAGCGTGCCGACTTCGACCCCCGCGACCTTCGATGCGAACGGTGGCGCGCCTCGCTCGGGCAGGCGCTCCTCGAGGCGATTGGTGACGGGGCGAAGCAGCCTTTGGAACGAGGCGATGTTCGCGTGCACCCAACCTGCGCGGTCGGCGACGCGAGCCCGAGCGGGGCCTGCCTGGGAGCGAAGCCCCGTGCACGCCGCGACCAGATCTTCGGCTTGCGACGTGAGCTCGGCGAAGTCGGGCTCGAGCGATGCGTAGTGGTACGAGCCCGAGAACGGGTCGTTGCGCCGAGCGAGACGAGTCGCGATCCGCTCTGCGAGCTCCCAGTCGACGAGGTTGCTCACGGGGGAGCTACCTCAGCTGCCGCTTCGGGTAGCGCGGGGACTCGACTTTGATGAGGTACCCGACGAAGAGGGCGACCAGCGTCAGCACGACCCCGATCATCAGTGCCCATGCGAGCCACTGGTACCAGAGCGTGGCGGCGAGGATCATGCGGGCACCTTAATGTCCTCGTCGCCATCCTCCGCTGCGCTTCGGCTGGCTCCTGCTCGCTGACGCTCGACAATCGGTGCTTCGCGCGCCCGGCGGCGCATTGCGCCGCCCCGTCGGTGTCTTCGTCGCCATCCTCCGCTGCGCTTCGGCTGGCTCCTGCTCATGTCTTCGTCGCCATCCTCCGCTGCGCTTCGGCTGGCTCCTGCTCGCTGACGCCCGTCAATCCGGGCTGGGTTCGCCTTCGATGCAGTCGAGGACGCGCTGGCGCAACGAGTCGGGCACGGGGTCGTGGCACTTGCGGGCGACGATCTGGCGGAGCTCGGCCTGGAAGTCGTAGATCTCGAGGCAGTCGTGGCAACCGTCGAGGTGCCGTTCGATGCGGACGCGCAGCTCACCGTCGGTCTCGCCGTCGAGGTACGTGTACACCTCGCGCAACACGTCGTCGCAGTCAGCCATGCACTCGCTCGGTCTCGTCGGTCTGATCAGGGGATGGCTCAGGATCCTTCGGAAGCAGGTTCTGAGCCTCGGCGAAGCCGAACAACCGACGCTCCAGGCCTTTTCTTCCCCGGTGGAGCCTCGACATCACAGTGCCGATCGGGATGTCGAGGATCTCGGCGATCTCCTTGTAGGAGAAGCCTTCGACATCAGCGAGGAGCACGGCGACACGGAACTGCTCGGGGAGGTCTTCGAGCGCCTGCTTCACCTCGTCGTCGGTGAACCGCTCGAGGAGCTCGTCCTCTGCGCTGCGCCCCGCCATCGCCGCTTCGAGGCCGCCGAGGCGGTGGTACATGTACAGGTCCTCGACGTCTTCGAGATCGGTCTCTCCCGGACGCCGTTGCTTCGCCCGGTAGCTGTTGATGAACGTGTTCGTGAGGATGCGGAAGAGCCACGCCTTGAGGTTCGTGCCCTCCTCGAAGCTGCCGAAAGCGCGGTACGCCTTGAGGTAGGTCTCTTGCACGAGGTCCTCGGCGTCGGCCGGGTTCCGAGTCATGCGCAACGCGCCGGAGTACAGCGATGGCATGAACTCCATCGCCTCCTCGGCGAACCGCGCCTGGTCGGCCACGAGACCCAACCTACCGGGGGGATGTCACGAGGCGCGGAGGTACTGCAGGACGGCCAGCACCCTGCGGTGCTCGGTCTCCGTCGCGGTCAGGCCGAGCTTGGAGAAGACCGACGAGATGTGCTTCTCGACGGCGCCTTCGGAGATCACGAGCTTGCGCGCGATGCCCACGTTCGAGTTGCCCTCCGCCATCAGCGCGAGCACTTCGCGCTCACGGGCAGTGAGGGTGTCGAGCGGCTCCTTGCGCCGTCTGGCGAGCAGCTGCGCGACGACATCTGGGTCGAGCACGGTGCCTCCTCGGGCGACGCGCGTGCATGCGTCGATGAACTCCTTCACGTCCGCGACGCGCTCCTTGAGGAGGTAGCCGAGGCCGGAGGCGTCGCCACCGAGCAGCTCGCTCGCGTAGCGCTCCTCGACGTACTGGGACAGGATCACGATCGGTTGCGCGGGCCGGACGGCGCGCAGCGAGATCGCGGCTTGGATGCCTTCGTCGGTGAACGTCGGCGGAAGGCGGACGTCGAGGATCACGAGGTCTGGGTCGTGCTCCTCGACCGTCTCGACGACGCCCTCTGCGGTGTCGAGCTTCGCGACCGTCTCGTGGCCGTAGCCCGCGAGGAGGCGGACGATTCCTTCCTGCAGGAGGATCGAGTCTTCGACGATCACGACCCGCACGGGAGCTCCGCCATGATCGTGGTGGGCCCGCCCTCGGGGCTGGCCACGCGGAACGTGCCTTCGAGCGACTGCACTCGGTCCGCGAGCCCGCTGAGGCCGCCGCCGGGTTCGGTGCGGGCGCCACCCTTGCCGTCGTCGCTCACTTCGACGCGCAGCATGCCGTCATCGCGATTGACGTTCACGCGCGCGTGCTTCGCGTCGCTGTGCTTCGCGATGTTGGTCAGCGACTCTGCGACGATGAAGTACGCGGCCGACTCGACCGGCGTGGGTGGCCGCTCGTCGAGGTTCACCTGCACGGTCACCGGCACTGGGCAGCGCGCCGCGAGCGACGAGAGCGCGGCGTCGAGGCCGCGATCGGTCAGCACCGCGGGATGGATGCCGCGCACCAGCTCACGAAGCTCGGCGATCGCCTGCTTCGTCTCGTCCTGGGCACGCTCGATCAGCGCGACGACCTCGGGGTCACTGCCCGCGGCCTTCTCGCGCGCGAGCCCGAGGTCCATCGCGGCGACGACGAGCCGCGGTTGCACGCCGTCGTGGAGGTCGCGCTCGATCCGCGTGCGCTCGGCTTCGGCGACGTCGAGTGACGCGCTCTTGCTGACCTCGAGCTGAGCGACTCGTCGCTTCAGCTGCGCGTTGCGGTCGGCGCCGAGCAGCCCGCGGATCAGGCCGCGGTCCATCGCGGCGAAGCCGTGGATGACCCACGGAGTCGCGATGAGGAACGCGATGCCGAGGACGAAGCTCCCGGTCAGGATGCCGAAGTCGGCCCAGGCGTTCATGTCCGAGGCGCCGGTCCAGTGCTCGATCACGCCCCAGATCGGAGCGGTCACACCGGCGAACGCGATCGACCAGAACGTCACCGCGACCGTGAACGTGAGGATGCCGATGGGGAGGGCGACGAGGCAGTAGACGACGCCCTTCCACAGCGCCGCATCCCCGAGCACTGCCTTGAGGCGAGGCCACCATCCTCGGAGGTCACCGAGCGGCACGAACGGGTTGGCGATGTCGGCGCCGAGCAAGGCCTTCGCTCGAGTCCGCTCGATCGCCGACACGACGCGGACGAATTGGAGCGTGAGGAACAGCACGGCCAGCCCGATGAACATGAGAGGGACCAGACCTGCCCCGACGGCGATGCCGGTCACGATGACCGTGAACCACGCGATGCCGAGGGGCAGGTCGATCAAGAGGTGGAGCGTCTCCTTCCAGGTGCGAGCCCGGAACAGGGGACCGAACAGCGTGGGCACGGTCAGCTCCCGACCTCGACCAGCTCGGGCTGGGGGTCGGGCACCTCGGTGCGCGGCTTCTCGATGCTCAGGCGCGGCAGCACTCGATCGAGCCAGCGCGGGATCCACCAGTTGCGGTCACCGAGCAGCTCCATCGTCGACGGCACCAGGATCATCCGCACGAGGGTCGCATCGATGAACACCGCGACCGCGAGCCCGAGGCCGATGAGCTTGAGCGCTCGGACGTCGGACACGACGAAGCTGCCGAACACGCACACCATGATCGCAGCCGCGGCCGTGATGACCCGCGCCGTCGACGAAAGGCCCTGGACGACGGCCGTACGGTTGTCACCGGTGCGGTCGTACTCCTCGCGGATGGACGAGAGCAGGAAGACCTCGTAGTCCATCGACAGGCCGAAGACGATCGCGAAGAGCATCATCGGCGCCCATGGCTCGATCGGAGCAGAGGTGTCGACGCCGAACAGCCCGGCGAACCAACCCCACTGGAAGATCATGACCATGACGCCGTAGGCGGCGCCGATCGACAGCAGGTTCATGACGACGGCTTTCAACGGCACGAGAACGCTGCGGAACACGAGCAGGAGCAGCACGAAGCTCAGCAGCAGGACACCGCCGATGAACCAGGGCAGCCGGCCCGCGAGCACGGTCGAGAAGTCGATGCTGACCGCGGTCTGCCCACCGATGTGGACGTTGTCGGGCAGATCACGCCGGAGGTCGTGCACCAGGTGCTCGGTGGCCTCCGACTGAGGCGACGTGGTCGGGAACGCCGTGAAGGTCGCGATGCCACCGTCGGGGCTCTGGCTGGCAGGCTCGACGAACGCGATGCCAGGGGTGTCGCTCACCTGCTGGACGATCGACGGGACTTGCGCGCGAGCAGCATCGGTGGGGGTCGCCACGACGACGAGCAAGGGCCCGTTCACGCCTGGGCCGAAGCCGTCGGCGAGCCAGTCGTAGGCGTTGCGAGTCGTCGTGCCGACGGGATCGTTGCCCGCATCGGCGACGGCGAGCCGCATGCCGAGCGCTGGGAGCGCGAGGGCGACGAGCAAGCCGCCTCCGATGACGGCGCTGCGCAGTGGGCGGCGGCTGACTGCCTCGCTCCAGCGAGCACTGATGGTCTGCTTGTCCGGGCGACGGCGGCGCCCGACGTGCAGCTTGTCGATGCGCGTCCCAGCGAGCGAGAGGAGGGCGGGCAGCAGCGTGATCGCAGCGAGGACTGCCACTGCGACGGCGGTCGCAGTGCCCCATGCGAGGCCGGTCAGGAAGCTCAGGCGGACGAGCAGGAGCCCGAGCAACGAGATCATGACCGTGAACCCGGCGAAGACGACCGAGCGGCCGGCAGTGCGCATGGCTTCGTCGATCGCGTCGACGACGCTCGCCCCGCGGGCCAACGCAGAGCGGTGGCGGGTCACGATCAGGAGCGCGTAGTCGATGCCGACGCCGATGCCGATCATCGCCGCGACCTGACCGGTGAAGTCGGGCGTGTTGACGAGCGCGCTCCAGAGCGTCACGGCCGTCAGCGAGACAAAGATGCCTGCGATCGCGGTGACGATCGGCAGTCCCATCGCGATCACCGAGCCGAACGCGAGCAGCAGGATCACGACGGCGGCGAGCAGCCCGACGAGCTCGGTTCCGGGCATGCTGCCTTCGGTGAACACGTCACCCCCGAACGCCACGTCGACGGGTGCTCGGTCCGCGATCTGCTTCATCGACGCGGCGGTCGCTTCGATCGCTTGGTAGCTCTTCCCGTCGGGCGTCGGCGTGAAGCCGACGGACGCGAACGCGATGTGCCCGTCGGTCGAGAAGCGGGCAGTGTCGTCGAGCGGTGACGCGACATCGGCGACGCGCGGGAGGGCCGAGATCTGCGACATCACCGAGCGGATCGCCGCCTCGTTGGCAGCGGAGCGAAGATCGGAGTCCGAGCGGAAGACCACGACAGCCGACTCGTCGCCCTGATCGGGAAGGTGCGCGCTCACGAGGTCGAACGCGGCCTGGACATCGGTGCCGTCCAACCGATCGCTCGAGAGCTCCTTGGGATGGACTCGTCCGGCCACGACGGTGAGCGCGATCGCCGCCGCGAGCCAGAGCACGAAGGTGCGGCGTCGGTGCGTCGCACAGGCATGGGCAATTCGTTCAACCATGCCTTCGACGATGAAGGAGCAGCCCTTCCCATCCCATCCAGAGGGCTGGCGTCTCAAAGGTGGGGCTGTCCCCCGTGTCCCTGGTCACAATGCAGGCGTGCAGATCAGCATCCGTCCTGAGCAGCCCCGCGACGCCCCTGCGATCACTGCTGTCGTCGAGGCCGCGTTCGGTCAACGCAGCGAGGCGCTGCTCGTCGAGCTCTTGCGCGCATCTCCCTGCTTCATCCCCGAGCTGTCCCTCATGGCCGAGATCGACGAGCGCGTCGTCGGGCACGTGATGATCACGACGGCGTGGATCGACGACGGGGACGAGCGGCGCCCTATCGCGAACCTCGCCCCGCTCGCCGTGGCGCCCGAGCACCAGCGCTCAGGCGTTGGCAGCGCGTTGATGCGGGCCGTGAGCGCAGAGGCTGAGGCGCGGCGCGAGCCGCTGGTCATCCTCCAAGGCAATCCCCGCTACTACTCCCGGTTCGGGTTCGAGTGGTCGGTGCCGGTCGGCATCACGATGGACCTCCCCGATTGGGCGCCGCGCGAAGCGGCGCAGGTCCTGAAGCTCGGCGCTTACGACCCGGCCATTCGAGGGCACGTCGTGCTTCCGAGCGCGTTCGAGGAGTGCGAGCTCGACCAAGAGCAGTAGTGAGCAGTAGTGACCGGGTCGAGTCGTGCGGGAAGCGCAGGCCGTGCAAGCACCTGGCTCAGTTCCCGTTCGTGCTCCAGTGCCAGGGCTCCGACGCGAGGTTGTAGAGGCCGTAGGACGCCGCGTGAGCGGCGAGCCACTTGTAGCCCGGGTTGCTGTGGCTGCCGATGACCGAACCGTTGTAGGTGAAGTCGATCGCGAGCCCGCGCTCGTGCATCGACGCGCCGGGCGGCGCAGTGGGCGGGCTGCACTGGTAGGACGGCATCGCGTAGACCGCGTAGTTGCTCGACCCACAGTGCGCCTGGCGTAGCGACACCTGGGCCGCCGTGTCGCGATAGCCCCAACCGTCCAACGGCACCCCATCCGCCTGCGCGTCGGCAAGCAGGGACTTCACGTTGTCAGCGATCGACGCGGCGACGTAGATGCCTCCTGCGTTGACGACGTTGACGTTGCCGATCGGCGGGAGCGCCTGCCCGCGGCCGCCACCACGCGCGCGCAGCTGCGCAGCGATCGCGGCCTGTTCTCTCGAGATCTCGTCAGCGAGCTGCTTGTCCTGCGACTCGAGCACAGCGGATTCGGCGAGCGCGGCGTCGAGCCGTTGCTGCACCTTGTTCTCGAACTGCTGCTGCTGTTGCTTGGCTTGCTGGAGATCTTGCAGCTTCGCGGTGATGTCCTGACGGCTCGCGTCGGCGCGCGCGGCCGCGTCTTGCGCGAGCTGCTGCTGCACTGTCAAGTCTTCTCGCGCTTGCTTGATCTGATCCGCGATGTCGGAGTCACGCTGGTGCACGACGGTGAGGAACGCGCGCTTCTGCGCGGCGTCGCTGATGTTCGTCGTGTTGAGCACCGCGAGCATCGTGTCGTTGAGAGGGTGCACGTAGCTGTCGACCGCGAGGCCTGCGAGCGTCGAGCGCAGCTGCGTGATCGTGTTGGTCGCGTCGTTGATGCCCTGATGCGCGACTTCGGCGTCATGGTTCGCCTGGTCGAGCGCTCGCTGCGCCGACTCGAGGTCAGCCTGCGTGCCCTGCACGTTCGCGTTGATCGCCCGCAGCGACGACTCGATCTGCTGGTCGCTCGCCCGCAGCGTGTTGATCTGGGACGCGATCAGGGCCCGCTGTTGGCGCACCTGCTCACGCTGCCGCTTCTTGTCGTTCAGGCTGTTGCGGTCGGCGCTCGCGGGGAGCGTCGTCGTCCCGACCGCGAGCGCGACGACGACCGCCAGCGCGCCTCGGAGATATCGGCGACGGATGCTCATTGGGAGGGCTCGAGTCCGGGCACCGGCGCAGAACCTCGCGAAAAATCGGCCACTCGCCCGCAACCGACCACCAAGGTAGCCGACGATGCCCCTGTCACGCAGGCATCGAGATCACACGCGGTTGGTCCAGAACCCTGGTTGCGCGCCGAGCACGACGGGCGGATGACGAAGGTCCTCTTGCCACAGCAGTGATTCGAGGCCGATGTGGAACGGTTGGTCCTGCACCGTGAGCTCGTACACGGGCGCATCGTCACTCGCATGGTGGTGGATCGCCCAGCCCGGTGCCGTGAGCATGAGGTCGCCAGCGCCCCACGTGTACTTCTGGCCCGCGATGCGACTCCAGCCCGATCCTTCGAAGAAGTAGTTGATCGCGGCTGACACGTGGCGATGCGGACGATCGACGATGCCGGGTGGCCGGATCGTGATCGTCGCGAAGAAGCTCGGTGTGGTGCCGTTCGTGCGACCCGTCATCGGGTTGTAGAGGAGATAGAGGCGACGACCGACATAGTCGTGTCCGAGCGCAACGAGCTCGTCGAGGTGCTTCTTCACGTCCTGCCAGGGCCAGTGCAGCGCGTGCGACGCAACTGCCGGCGGGTTGATCAGGCGCTCGTACGGCATGAGCGACGCGCCGGAGTCGTTGAGCTCGAAGGTGCCGTACGGGCTTTGCCGCCTCGGGTCGTCGTCGTCGATGGCGTCGCCATCGCGGCGGGGCGGCTCTTCGGGCGGCTGCGGGTCGACGAGATGCACGTGGAGCTTCTCGAGCACGGGCGCGTTCGAGTACTCGAGGCGCACGTGGAGGTCGTCGCCGTCGTTCATGTGCCAGCTCGTGCGATACGACGGGATGTTCCACGCGTCGTACTGCCCGACCGCGATCCGCTCGCCGCCCACGATCGCGGAGCCGCTCCCTCGGAGGCAGAAGCCGACGACCGTCGAGTTCTGCCGGCGCGGCCGCGTGGACTCACCGGGCCGCAGCACGCAGAGAGACACGCGGATGCCCGGCGCGAGGCCGAGGCCCGGCGCGGTCGCGCGCGGGTGCACGAACAGCGACTCGCGCCGCCCGTCCGCGGGCTGTGGGAGCGCGGCGAGCCGATCGATCTCTGCTTCGATCTCGGACGCAGCGAACAGCACCGGCTCCCACGCCTCGGGGTCGGCGGGAGTCGTGCCCGAGATGTCCACGAATCGCTTTCCGACGTCGGTCATCGCGTGGACCTCCCTAGGTGCGACGCAGTCGAGGGCTGGCTCGCAGCGGCTGTGCAATGTTCGCGCCCCGGCCTTCTTCGATCGAACGTTGCCACGCGAGCCGCGCGATGGCGAGGTCGGCGAGACCGACGCCCATGGCCTTGAAGATCGTGAGTGTGGCCGGGGGTCGGCGGTGTCCGCCCCCGACGACCTCGTGCAACGGCTTCGCGCTTCGCCCCGCGAGCTCGGTCGCGAGTCGCTCGGCGGCGACGGTGCTGTCCGCGACCAGGAGGTCGGCGCGCGCAACCAGATCGTGGGAGAGCTCGGCGCGCTCGGGCGTGATCGCTCCGATCGCGTTGACCAGGGCGCCATCGTCCACGTCGGCTCGATGGAGGAACGCGGTGCGAGCGCGGGTGGCCGTCGTGACGACATGGGCTTCGCGAGTGGCC